>DQEK01000396.1:6459-8772 GCA_003533545.1 Acidobacteriota bacterium
TTCCGTCCAAAAGCGTGCGACCAGTCCTCACGCCGCCCACGATACGCCCAGGCCCAGGGGAGAACCGCACCACTTGGCCATTCTCCACTAGAAGAACCTCCATCTCATCGGCCGCTAGCTCAGCCGCAACACGAGCGTGATCAGCGAGGAAGCGGTACTCTCCATGTATCGGCACGAAGTATCGTGGCCTTACGAGCGACAGCATTAATTTCAGTTCATCTTCGCTTGCATGCCCGGAAACGTGAACGGGGCTCCGGTCGCCGTGAACGAGCTTCGCGCCTCGCCGCGCGATGTGATCCATGACCCGTCCAATTGCTTTCCCATTCCCTGGTATCGCACGAGCCGAGAACACCACGACGTCCCCCGGTTCCAATGCGAGATGCCGATGTTCTCCGGTGGCGATTCGGGACAACGCGGCGGTCGGCTCACCTTGGGAACCGGTAGCCAGACACACCACATCCCGAGGTAAATAGCGGCTGACCTCGTGATCCCGAATGCGCAGGCCGGCGGGGAATCGCAGATGGCCAAGTCGCTCCCCGAGCTTCGTGTTTTCTACAATTCCTCGGCCAGCGAAAGCCAGTTTTCGTCCAAACTGATCGGCCATGTTCGCAACAAGCTGAATCCTATAGAGGCTGGAAGCAAACGTAGTAATTAGGATTTTGCCGTTGGAGCGTTCGAGAACTTCCTCGAGACCGGACGCCACGTCCCGTTCGGAGCCGCTGACACCCGGGCGATCGATGTTCGTGCTGTCGCCAAACAAGGCCAACACACCAAGCCGCCCCAATTCTGCCAATCGGTGTGTATCTGTCCGCCGGTCGTCCAGCGGGGTCTCGTCGAACTTGTAATCCCCCGTATGGATGATCACACCGGCCGGCGTATGAATCGCGACCGCTACGCAGTCCGGCATGCTATGCGTCACGCGAATGAACTCAATGTTCAGTTCGCCGATCGCAACTGTGTCGCCCGGCGCCACCACGTGCAAGCGTCCCGATGGGTCAAAGCCATGTTCCTCCAATTTTGGCGCGACTAGGGCCAGAGTAAGGGGGGTGCCGTACACAGGACCGTCTAGCAGAGGCCAGACATACGGCAGTGCCCCGATGTGGTCCTCATGGCCGTGGGTTAAAACAACGGCCTCCAATCGACCGACACGTTCTGCGATACAGCTGACGTCTGGCACAACAAGATCCACGCCCAACAATTCTGGTCCAGGAAACATTGAGCCTGCGTCAATCAGGATGCCAGTGTCATTCCAGACTACCAGCAACATATTCAAGCCGAACTCGCCGAGACCCCCCAAGGCAATGGCTTCGAGCACGGACTCGCCAGTGCCTGTGGCGCCCTGTCTCGTATTCATATTTGCCAGGTATTTTCTTCTTCGCACGGCTCGCAAAGAAGCAACTCGTACAAACGTCGCCGTGCCCTCCATGAGACGCCCTGATCCACACGCCGGATCGTCAGTGGGGTAGCCACCACTTAACGCGCTACCGCCTACGTTCTAATTGGACAATACCGCCGCGAAAGCACCGGCCGCATCGAAAGCCGATCCCGGCGGTAGCGTCGGCTGAGGCCAACGTCACCGGTCCAACGGTGCCAGGCGTCTGGGAGCGCCTGAGGAGGGGTCCGATCGGAGTCATCTTGACCGGACTAATCCGTACTGTAGCACACGTCCAAGACGTGCCGCATGATTCTCACGGCACTGCTCTCTGCTAGCGACCCGGGGCAGTCAACATGGCCTGGGTCAAACGAACCAGTTCCTCAAGATCGAGGGTTGCCGGCCGTCGTTCCGGCGATAGCTCGGCCCTGTCCAGCAGTTCCCTTGGCGAATCCGAGCCGGTCGCTTTCGCCATTGGAATCAGGGCACTACGCAACATCTTCCGACGCTGAGTAAAGAGGCTACGCACGACCCGCTCAAAAAACTCCGGGTCCGGCACCGGTATCGGGGAGGGACGAAACCTTAGCCTGACAAGTGCTGAGCGGACCCCCGGAACCGGGCGGAAGGCGCCCGGCGGAAGTATCAGCGAGCGTTCCACCTCGGCCGCAATGGAAGTGAGAATGGCCAAAGGACCGTATGCACGGTCACCAGGCGCACTAGTGATTCGCTCGGCCACTTCCAGTTGCAGCATGAGAGCGGCATCCAGAAAACAGTTAGCCCGACGCTGAGCACGCAACACTGACGCGAGAATCGGCGACGAAAGATTGTAGGGAAGGTTCCCAACTAGACGCACGCGAACATCCGCGCCGAAGACCGAAGCGACTACTTTGGGCAGGTCGTGCTCCAATACGTCGCCCGTGATGACCTGCACACGTGGCCTC
>DQEK01000057.1 GCA_003533545.1 Acidobacteriota bacterium
AACCCACCGTTCTCAGGAAGCAGGTGCCGAAAGTGTCGCGTTCCCATCTGCGTGTCGACGAACTCGTTGGCGAGCACAGTGTGCACCGGACGTCCAATGACCGCCGCCTCGATCATCGCAGACGTGTTAATGCCCACCACTCCGACCGCGTGATACAACGAGTCGAAGTAGTCGGCTCTGGCCTTTGGGGTCAATGGGTTCAGGTCTCCGCGAGGATAAATACTTACATTCGCAACACCTGAAAAATCGACCTCGGCCCAGTGGCCGGCGTTGTACGGATGTGGCCGAATGAGCGCACTCAACTGTTGAACAGTGGAACTGGATGACCCCCGAAGAGACTCGACCCATTGACGTACGAACTGCTGTTCGGCTGTCGGAGCAGAGATAGAACGGGACGAGCCGGTGAAGAGTAAGAACGGTCGGTCAGCGGGCAGTCCGACCTGCTGACAGAAATCACGCCTGGAAAGACTTGGCTCACGATCAAACCAACGGTCGAAGGGTTGCGCCCCGGTGATGGCGATTCGGTCCGGCTGGGTTCCGTGCAGGTCGACCGCTTCCAGTTTCTGCGCCTCGTTCCAGACGACCACGCAGTCCGGCTGCACCCGCATGAGCCCCTTGGTCGTGAGGTGATCCCAACTGGCGACACAAAGCGCACTTGGAATGCCCAGGTTGCGGGCACTTTTCACCAAGTCGACCTGCCTAAGACGAGACATGACGAGCGGCGAAACGACGAGCAGGTCTGGGGCTAACCCACGCAGATACCCGTCTACCGCTTCGCTCGGCGGAATAGCGTCTTCCAGGGTCGAGAACCACCGCACGAGCGTCGAGGCCATGGCAGGTCCGGCGGTCGTGAAACGCCCGAGCCCGGCAAACACCGGGGGAAGCACCTTTCGCATCCGGTCGCGCAGGTATGGAGCATCGGCAAAGTACGGGTCGAGATACCGGGCGTAGTCGATCCCGCCCCGAACGGCCTGCGCAACATCGTCCCACGCGTCGCCGCGCGCAGGAGGACCCTCGACCGTCTCAATGGCTCCCACGGCTCCAGCTAACGCCGCGGCCCCCTCCGCCTGCTTCTCGGGACTGTCGAACGCGAGCATTACGTGGTGGCCCCGCTCAGCTAGCTTCCGGATAGTCGTATCGAAAAAACGGAAATATCCCGGAAAATGCAGGGCGAACAGAACCTTCATGATGGAAAAGTACCGGGGAAGTCGGTTTTATCTAACCAAGGTAGACCGCACCAAAGAACTCCCGCAGCAGCCCATCCGATTCGACCGCGGTTCGCAGATGGACAAGGCGGCAACGCACTGAATCCGTCAAATGGCACACGAAAAATGCCCCGGACGGGGCGAGGAAAGGATGCGGGGACAACACACAAACTGTCACGGGTCGATGAAGCGCCAACGAAGGCCCGGACCAAGCTCGCGCGTGTCGGTCTGGCCGTAGTCACTCGGGCTCCAGGTACGGTCAACCTCAACCTCGACCAAAACCCGGAGCCGTCCCTCCGGAATCCGGACAGCCTCGGTGACCGGCGCCTCGTCGTGACGCACCGAATCGATCAGTAACACGCCATCGACCCAGACCTGCAACCGGACCGGAGCTTCTGTTAGGTCAGGGTGGTGTGCCCACGCAGATACTTCGATCCAGCGGTCGCTCAGCGGCACAACGGCCAGGGCGCGGCCTCGGGCCCATTGGAACGCTTCACCCGACGAATCGAGTTCGGCCTCGTATAACCCATAACTGTAGTCCCAGTCGGCCCGGTGGGCTCTCAATGGTGGACGCAGGTCCGACCAGGATACGGCAGCGAGCCCGACCCCATAGGAGAGGGTTAGCAGCCAAACGCCAGCCCACACCACCATTCGTGGCCTATGAGCGTCGGCAGGTTCCGCCGGCTCACAATCCAACAGCCGGTAATACCAGAACGCAAGGCTCCAAAACGTCAATGCCAGCGCAACGTTCTGCGTGGGCATACCGACCATGGACGCCAGTCCGAGTGACACCAACACGCCACGCACGATGCCCGCCGACACACCTGAGCTGGAACCCGGTCGGTCACTGAACAGCAGGCGCAGAAATAGGATGACCCATACCATCCAGCCGAGACTGCCAAGAATCCCAAACTCCGTGAGTTGGTGCCTGAACCAGTTCTGTGCGTTGTCTGGTTCAAGGCGACCGTACCCCAATTCGAAGCCAACGTCTGGCACCAAAGCGTGGAAACTGCCAACGCCGACGCCGACAAGCGGCGAGTCGGCAATCATACGAGCGGCGGTGGTGCCATACCCGTTACGGTCCCAGAGTTCAGTGGCGAAAGCCCGCAGCGACTCGGCAGACGCGCCGGGTAGAGTCGGAGAGAGCCGCTCCCAAGGGCCTACCGAGGAGCCAGTAGCAACCAGCGCGACGCAGCCAAGTAACACCGCCACCACAACGGTCGGAGCCAGTCGCCGTGTCCCCACCCGCAGCACAAGTGGCCACATAGCCCGCGCCACAAAAAAAAGAACAACAGCACCCGCGAGCAGCGCTGAACGTGAACCAGAGGCCCACAGTCCGAACCAAGAAGCGGAAAGGATCGCAGCGGTTGCGGCTAGCAGGAAAACTGGTGGGGTCGTCGACGCCCGCTGCCAAGACAGCAACATGGCAACCCCAATGCCGCCCCACAGCGCCGCCATCATCCCGAACGGATTAGCGTCCATGAGCGTGCCCGACGCGCGCCGCAAGGTGGCCCAGTGGCCGGGATTTAGAAAACCGATATCGATCGCCGACTGGTAAACCGCCACTATTGTGGCGACACCGCACCCTATTGCCAACGGGACCAGCACCGTCTGTAGAAAACTCGAATTGTCACGGCGCCGAAACGTCGCGCAGAGCCAATCGACCCATAACAGACCGAGTCCGTGCGTCAGCACCACCCCGTAGACCCAGAGCAGAACGATGTCTGGTGGCACCCCGGCCCCGTTGTTAACCAAGTCCGCCGTAGGGACGATTGACGGCGCGAAGTCGAATTCTCGTAACCAGACGACCGGCCACCCCACGGCGACAGCAAGTCCCCAAGCCACCAACGGAGCACGCCACGGAACTGGTAGATGCCAGCGGGTCGGGTCCGATGTAGCCAGCATCATTCCCGTCAGCGAGGCGAACCAAGGCATCAAGTCCCAAAGACGGAAATCACCCAACGCGAAGGCGAGTACCCCGGGTGCCAGATAGGTCATCCCCAACGACCCCTGGGCCACGACGATTGGATACCGACGGGCGAGCAGGAACGACGCGACCAGCGTGACCAAGCTAACCCACGGGAGCGCAGACCAAACGTTGGCGGTCATGACCGTCAACCCGGCAGCGGCAAACAACGACAGCAGAACCAACGGCTTGGTGCCGCGCTCAAGCAGCGTCACAGTCATGAATGCAAGAAACAGCCGGGCCACGATCCAGGCCTCGACTATAAAGCGATAGGTCGGACCGAGCTAAGGACGAACGTGCGCAGTGCGAGCAAAAGCAGTCGAGGCTGCGCAAGAGACAATCTGAGCACCACACGCCCCGGTTCGTCACGGGTATCGGTGCGCAGCACGCTCTTGGCGTGTGGAGTTAGTACGTCGAGCAGAACCCCGTAGTCATCCTGGCTAAACCGACCTAAGGACTGCCGCAACCACCGGTGCCAGCCGAGCTCGCGACGCAACTGCCGGAATAAGCCACTCTGGCGGCCCTGCAGAATCGTCTCGACGACTCCGAGCGCACCACGGAAACCCGTCACAATACCACCCACCGTGGTCACCTTCACGTGCGCGGCAGCGTCGCCCACGAGGTAGATGTCCGCAACACCGAGACGACGGCAGGGATCGATCCACTCGGTATAACGTGGAATACGCGCGGCCTGAAATTCCAGCGGTTCGAGACCCTCCCGGTCAAGAAACCGCTCAAGACATTGGCGGGTCCTGGCGCCATCCTCTCCGATTAATCCGATCGCCGCCTTCTCCGACGATTCCGGAATCAACCAGTAGAAGTACGGCGTATCGTCTGGTCTGAACCACACTTTCGCGGTATCCCGGGGTAGGTTGGGGGGCAGGCGGACAATGGCCTGCATCAGCGGAAGAGTGGACAGCGGGGGCCAACCCGCGTCTCGAGCCACCTTGCTGAACGTGCCATCGGCGGCAACCACAGTCGTCGCCCGAAGTTCCTCCGTCGTGCCGTTGCAACCAACCTCAAGCCTAACGCCATCAACAGCGCTCCTAAGAGCACGAACACGGCGACCCATCCGCAGGTCGACGCCGGCCGCCTCGGCCCGCTCAGCCAGTCGTCGTACTAACGTAGAACGCTCGATGACCAGGTCTGGGTGATCCAGTTCCACCGTCTCGACCCGACTGTCGGTCAACAGTTCGAACCGGTTGATCGTGTTCACGACCGACGGATTGCCGACCTCGCCCAACAGTTCGCGCATCCTCCGAGTGACGATCAGAGTGCGTCGCTCAGGCTCCCACCGGTCGGCCCCCTCAAGCACTGTGACCTCCCGTCCGCCGCGCGCCAATCGTTCCGCCGTGAAGAGCCCCGTCGCGGACCCTCCAACGATCATCACTGGCGCCGATGAGCCACGAGACATCACGAGTGACCCGTCTCGACCTCCTGCCGCTCATAGGGAACCCGCTCAAGCCATACGAGCGCCACGACAGTGGAAACAACCCCGAAAGCGACTATTGGCATACCGGCAGGCGGTCCTACCAACGCAACAATCCAAGCCAAGGCTCCGCCCAACATCCCAAGGCCGTACAGAACGCCGACGGCCCCGCGTTGGCTCATGCCCAACGCTACCAACCGGTGTGCGGTGTGGTCCTTACCAGGAGACGCAAACGGCACCAATCCTCGCCGGAGACGCGATACCGTGACAAGTGTGGTGTCGAAGATGGGCACAATCAGTACCAGTACCGGAACCAGCCAGCTGACGGTAGGCGACAACTCTGGAAACCGCAGCTTGATGCCAAGAGTCGCCGCCACGAGGCCGAGCAACATCGCACCACCGTCCCCCAGAAAAATCCGCGCGGGCTGCGAGTTCCATCGGAGGAACCCGAGGGTAGCTCCTAAGATGACGGCTGCCAGTGTACCGACCAACAGCTGCCCACCGACCGCGGCGAACGAACAACAAAATGCTGACACGATGGCGGCAGTCCCGGCGCACAGACCATCCATGTGGTCGAGGATACTGAATGCGGCAATGATGCCGATGAACCACACAAACGACAGCGCGTAATCGATCCACGCTCCAGGCAGGCCAACCACCGGCAGTGCCACAACGAGATGAAAAATCTCGCTGTGCATATCGGTGCCAATCAGGATGATGGCTACAAGCGGCATCATTAGCACCAGCTTGATCTGGTGGTGTAGCATGCCGCGATCATCCAGTGTACCCACTACCAGAACCAACGTCGCCGCGACGAATAAGCCAAACATCTGCGACCACTCTTCGTCGGTGACGAAGACCGCAACCGCGAACACCGCGGCTAGGTAGACGGCCAGGCCACCCAGTAGTGGCATCGGTGCAGCGTGCACCTTACGAGGCCCAGGATTATCGAGCAGTCGAACTTTGAACGCGAGATCGCGCGCAGCCGGCGTGAGGACCGCTGACGCCAGAAACGCAACAACGAAAGCGAAAAGGTCAAACAGAATGATGCTATTCATTGTCTACGCTTCTGGGAGCTGCGCTTCAAGCTCAACCAGTGGCAGTCTCGCCTTCGCGATCAAATCAAAAAGCGGTCTCGGATCGTGCCCCGGGTTGGGGTAAATCGCGTGTACTGGTGACGCTGCAATCTCCGGCGCCACGTCGTTCCGCAACAGGTAGACATTCGCTCCGCGCGGCTCCCCCATGACCAATCGATAGCCCTTCTCTCGTCCTAAGTTCTCAAACGCCGCCAGCGACGCTCCGTAAAAGTTCGCCGTGACATCCTTGAATGCGGCCCGGTCAAACGCCGGATCGTACTGCACCGTCACCGCACGCTCAGGGCCGAACGCTGGATTGAACTCGAGAATCACGATGCGGGGAGAGCACACGTCCAACGCGCGCCAGACCCAGTAATCGTTACCATCAATGTCCAAACTCAACAGGTCGACTTCGCCAGCCAAGCCGTGGTCGCGAACTAAATCGTTGACGTTGTCCCTGGTAATCCAGGTGCTCGCTACGCGCACGCCGTAGCGCGAGAAACGCCTGGCGAGTCGATCGGCCCGA
>DQEK01000168.1 GCA_003533545.1 Acidobacteriota bacterium
CGAATAACCGCTCAAACACCACTCGCGGATGCGGCTCCATCTCGAGCGGCGTCGTCGGGTCACGCCACGAAATTGTGTTCGAATAGAAACAGTCACCGGAATCACACGAGATCGCCGTCGGCTTCTCAAGAACCAGCTCAAGTGAAGGAAGTGCCGTTGCTTGGCCCAAGTCTCTCGCCGCTAGTTGGTCGGCAGTGGTGCCGAGTTGGATGGCGGTGGGCCCGATCCGTCCACGCCGTTCCCAGGCATGCACACCGCTTAGCCAGACCGCGGTGGCACGTGGATGGTCTCCGTTGCCGTCGCCGAACGAGTCTGCTTGGCGGTGCGCAAGACCACTAGCCACTAGTAATCGATCGCGGAAAGGCGCCAGCGGACTCAGCGTCGGCGAGAAGTCAAACCCGGCGCCAGTCGTGGCTGGCACCCACTGGTCCTGAATGACTCCATTCGGAATGTAAACGAAACCAAGCCGACGGACGGGATTGGCCGCCGTCTGAGCCAACGCTGTGGCTGCCGGAACCATCGCATCAAGTAGCGGCAGGGCCAGACTGGCACCTATGCCTCGGAGAAACGTTCGACGCGGTAGGGCCAACTTGGTGATGGTCATGAGGCTTTCCTTAACTGGAACGGTGTACTGTTGACAATGCCAAGAACGATGGACATGAATCGGTAATCGTCACGCTCAGCGTTCTGTACAATCTCACGAATGGTCGGAGCGTCGAAGTGCTCGACCGCGCGCCCGAGCGCATAGGTAAGTAGCTTTTCGGTGATGGTGTGCATGAACTGATCGGGCGACCGGAGCAATTCCGCACGTAATCCAGACGGCCCTTCAAACCGACGACCGTCCGGCAACGTGCCGGTGGCGTCAATCGGGGTCCTCGACTCACTCAAATCACGCCAGCGCCCAACGGCGTCAAAGTTTTCAAGCGCGAACCCGAGTGGGTCCATCTGCGCATGACAGCTCGCGCAGACTGGATTCGCACGGTGCTGTTCCATCGCCTCACGCATCGAACGAGGCCGGCCATCATCGGTGGTTTCGTCCAATGCCGGCACATCCGGTGGGGGCGGCGGGGGCGGCGACGCCAGGAGGTTTTCGAGAATCCATTTGCCGCGCAGCACGGGTGACGTTCGGGTGGCATAGGAGGTCAACGTCAGGATGCTTCCCTGTCCCAGCAACCCACGTCGGCTCTCGTCATCAAGCTCTACGCGGCGGAAGTGGCTACCGTAGACGTGGGGAATCCCGTAATGCTTCGCCAGTCGCTCGTTCACGAAGGTGTGATTGGCGGTCAGCAGGTCAAGCACGCTTCGGTCGTCACGCAGCACACTGCCGACAAACAACTCGGTCTCGCGTCTGAACGCCCGCCGCAGGTTCTCGTCGAACCCGGGGAAAAACCCTGTATCTGGCTCCTTCGCGTCGACATCACGTAGGAACAGCCACTGCTCCGCGAAGT
Source organism: Acidobacteriota bacterium (assembly GCA_003533545.1). Lineage (GTDB taxonomy): Bacteria > Acidobacteriota > Vicinamibacteria > Vicinamibacterales > UBA8438 > DQEK01. Next base: position 1,449 of record DQEK01000168.1, read on the forward strand.
TAGTGACCAAGACTTCTGACCGGGAGTCGGCCAACATACGCCGAACCTGCTGATCAAGCACTGCCGGGTCACGCAGCTGACCGCCGACAGCCAGGTCAAGCAGTTCATCATCCGGAATACTGCTCCAGAGAAAAAAGGACAACCGCGAAGCCAGTTCAAGGTCATTGACCCGGTAGACGTCACCGGCTGCGGCGCCAGCGGGATCGCGTTCAAGCCGGAACAGGAATTCAGGGCTGACAAGCAGCCGTTCGATGGCGCGCTGGACGCCTCGCTCGAAACCTGCCTCCGCCTTCCCCTGGTCGTAGAACGATATGAGCCGCTCAAGGTCAACATCCGTCACCGGACGACGATACGCGCGCCGCGCCAGCGTCGACAAAATAGACCGCGCACACGCCACCTCGTCGACAGCCGTCGTCCCGGTAGCGGGACGGCAAGAGAGGATACGTCGCCGGCTCGGCGTATCGCCAGCTCCGTCGGCACCGTAGGGGCCGCTGATGATTAGGCTGGCCACCGACGGCTGACGGCTCCGTGACCGGTACGATCGCACCTGGCCTTCAGCCAAGGCCCCACTCTTCGGCAGAAACGCCACCGCTACCTCACGGGGACCCGCGCGCAACGGGACCCGCACCTGCAAGTCCGGGTCCGCGTCGAGCGTGAAGACACCGCTCGCCTGTCGCTTGGGCGGATTCTCACCAACGGTAAACAATCGCACCCGCTCGCCGTCGACACTTACCTCAACGTCGTGCGGTTCACGCGCGGCCCCTGGAAACTGGACCGTAATGAGGTACTCGCCGTCCAGCGGCAGATGACTCCGAACCCGGGTGCCGCCGCGGGTCCCTAGCGGTAACCCGGTGAGGTGGCCGTCCTGCACGAGGTCTCTGTCGAGCTGATAAGTATCAACGATCGGCAACATCGTCGGGTCGCCAACGGCGAGCCGACTGATTTTCCGCGCGGCAGCGAGATACCGCTCCATGAGGGTTGGCGAAACGAACAGTAGATCGGCCAAATTGTCGAAACCGCTGGTCGCGTTGTCGGCCGGCAGCATGACCGCGATGTCGAGTTCTTTGGGTAGGTCGTCAAGCGCGAGTAAGTCGCGCACCGC
>DQEK01000439.1:0-420 GCA_003533545.1 Acidobacteriota bacterium
CGAGGTAGAGGACTGACGGCGCGAGTAGGCAACCGACCCCAGTGTAGAACGTCGCGGTCATCGCACCATACGGCACCAATTTCGGATCGGTCGCCGCAAGCCCGCCAGCCACACCACTTGTTGTGCCCATGAGTCCACCGTAGATCAGCGCTGAGTGTGGATTGTCTAGCCCGATTCGCGGGGCCACGAACGGGGTGCCGACCATTACCAAAACGGACTTCGTAAGCCCTGCCGCGACACTTAATGCTATGACGTCGCTGCCAGCCCCCAGCGCTGTACCGGTTACCGGGCCGACGATGTAGGTCGCCGCTCCGGCTCCTATGGTCGTTACCGCGATTGGGTCAGTGTAGCCAAAGGCAACGGCGACGATTCCGCCGATCAGGAAAGACAAAGCGACTCCGATAACGATCGAAAGAGCTC
>DQEK01000439.1:716-3163 GCA_003533545.1 Acidobacteriota bacterium
ACAAAGTGACTCCGACAACGATCGAAAGAGCTCCAACCAATCCAGCTCGCCGTAAGGTCCCGAGATCTGCCCCGAACGCCGTGGCGACAATCGCGAAGTCCCGAAACATCGCACCGCCCATGACGCCAACGCCGGCCAGCAATGGGATATCTGCAAGCCCGGTGGTCCCGCCGGTTGTGAGGCCTCCGTACCACGCTAGCACCAGTCCGAGCGCAATCGCGATTGCCGAACCGTGGACGTGGCCCCGTGTCAATTTTTCGGATATCAAATACGACAACCAAACCAGCGCCCCGACGAACATGAACGCTGTGATCAAGGCATTACCTGACAAGACTCGTTGCAGAGAATCAAGAATCATCTTGCCCACCTTGCCCAAAGCGCGCCAGCACAGGGATCACAGCGAAACTCGCCGTCACCGCGGCAACGCCGGCGATGATTGCCATCCACCCTCCCGACAAAGCAGAGAACACGTTTTGTCTCGCGGCCATCGCCACAACAATCGGAATGTACATCGCACTCCAAAACCCGATGCCGTTTTCGGTGATCGGTTTGAGCGCGAGCTTCCGGGAGCCCAGATTGGACAGCACCAGTAGTAGGAGCATGGCGATGCCGACTCCACCGACGTTGGCCTGGACACCCATTATTTCGCCGAGCATGTCGCCAACGAATACACCCATCAACATGCAGAACGACAACAACGCCACACCGTAAATCACCACATCCGTTCTCCTTGCCTATGGTCGGGACGACTCAAGGTTGCGCCGGCGCGACCATCGTCAATCGGTCCAATGACGGTATCCGATCCAACTCAGCCAGACAACGATCGTCCGGTTCGGGGGCGTCGTTCGGTTCATTGCCAAACGTTGCGAGTGGGCCACCGGGCTCAAAGCCTCCAGGCACGGCTCCATGCAGGTCGTGCCTGAGTCTGGTGTCACGGTAGACGGCAACCCAGTTGCCGGACAGACGGCCGGAGCGGAGATGGGCAGTGGTTCGGTTCATCCTCACCGGTATACTCGTGCCGCATGGACCCCGCCACCCTCTCGCTCGGCGCGCTGCTCGTGGCCATCGTCGTCAGCTGCACAATCCGACTGCACGTCGGGTTTCTAGCCATCTCGCTTGCGTGGATTGTCGGCGTGTACATCGCCGACATGGGCGCCCGAGAGGTTATGGCTGGCTTTCCGACGAATCTTTTCCTAACACTTGTTGGGGTCACATTGCTGTTCTCGCAAGCGCAGGCCAACGGGACCCTCGACCTCATTGCGCACAAAGCAGTCCGCCTTTGCAGAGGCAACATTGGCGTGATGCCAATGATGTTCTTTGCTCTTTCGTTCACGCTGGCGTCGATCGGCCCGGGTAGCATCGCGGCGACGGCGCTGATGGCACCAATGGGAATGGCCGTGGCCGGCCAGGTCGGTGTTCCGGCGTTCTTAATGGCGATCATGATCGGTCACGGTGCCAACGCTGGCGCGCTCTCACCGATCGCCCCCGCTGGTGTCATCGTGAACGGCGTGATGGATGGCATTGGACTGGGCGGTTACGAAACGCTCACGTATCTCAACAACATGGTGGCGCACACGGTGGTCGTCTTCACCGCGTACTTTTTGTTTGGCGGCTGGCGGCTTCTCCGTCGGCACCACGAAGGCGAATTGGTTGTCCCGACCGGAGACGGTGGGGCGACGAGCGCTGGTGAGTTCGAACGGAAGCATTGGCTGACGCTCGGCGCCACCGGAATATTGCTCACTAGCGTCATCTTGTTTGACGTTGACGTTGGTCTCGGCGCGTTCGCCTGTGCGGTCGGGTTGGCGCTGCTTAAGGCAGGCGACGAATCGGCGGCGATCAACCTGATGCCGTGGCGCGTGATCATGATGGTGTGCGGTGTGACCGTTTTAATCTCGGTGCTCGACGAGACCGGTGGCCTTGCGCTCTTTACTCAAATTCTGGCCGACATCTCGACGTCCGACACGGTCACGGCCATTATGGCTTTCACTACGGGCTTTATCTCTCTCTATAGCAGTACCTCCGGCGTTGTGTTGCCGGCGTTTCTCCCAACCGTCCCGGAATTGGCTCAGCAGCTCGGCGGTGTCGAACCCTTGGCGATCGCCTCGTCGATGAATATCGGTGCGCATCTCGTCGATGTGTCGGCGCTGTCCACACTGGGTGCTCTGTGCATGGCGGCTGCGCCGAAACACGAAGACAGTCGAAAACTATTCAACAAGTTAATGGCCTGGGGGCTCTCGATGACGCTCGTTGGGAGTGCCACTTGTTGGTTCTTTTTTACCGTTCTACGAGTCGGCTTGGGCTAGTCCCGAGGTTTTGACTGTGCTCGCGCTACTTCGGTTTGAGGTCTGGCGGTCGGCCCACTGGGCCACTGACTCGAGGGGCTAGTGTCGGAACCTTCCGTTCCGTCTTTCCCCACGTCTCACCCGTAACATCGTACGTTCGCCCCG
>DQEK01000341.1:0-185 GCA_003533545.1 Acidobacteriota bacterium
TAGTCGCGTGCGGCGGAGACTAATTCCATGAGGTTTGCCAGCCGCCCTTCGGCGTCCTCGGTGTGCTGTTCACGGAGGTCCTCTAGGTAGCCGCTCTGGTCGAGCAGCTTGCCGAGGACATCCGACACCGGATCTCGTGACGCGGTGTCGGCCAGCGTGTTGATGAGATCTCGAAAGCGACGCAG
>DQEK01000341.1:251-3269 GCA_003533545.1 Acidobacteriota bacterium
CGCGGGCATCTTCCGCGCCGTCTTCCGCGTCGGTTTCAGACAGCAGCGACAACCGGTCAACGAATCCGCCCAAGGACGGCTCGGCGTCGAGTACCTCGTAGTCGCGTGCGGCGGAGACTAGCTCCATGAGATTTGCCAGCCGCCCTTCGGCTTCCTCGGTGTGCTGCTCACGGAGGTCCTCTAGGTAGTCGCTCTGGTCGAGCAGTTTGCCGAGGACGTCCGACACGGGATCTCGTGACGCGGTGTCGGCCAGCGTGTTGATGAGATCTCGAAAGCGACGCAGTACCGTCGTGGCCCGAGTGGGCAGCAGCTTCTCCTCGACCGCTCTGTTTAGCCGCTGCCAGAGCGAACCGGCTTCGGCTGTCTCGGCGAACAGCCGTCCACCCTCGACTGCTGGCGGGGACAGGTTTTCGAGTGAGGTCATCACACCCTTACCGATACCGCGAGTTGGGACGTTGATGACGCGGCGCAGGCTGACGTCATCGTCTGGGTTCATCAGTAGCCGCAAATAGGCGAGGGCGTCTTTGATTTCCTTGCGCTCATAGAACCGGACGCCACCGATGATCTTGTACGCCACTCCCTCCCGGAGCAGGGCGTCTTCGAGCGATCGCGACTGTGCGTTCGTGCGATAGAGAACGCCGACGGGCGTTCCCTCGGAGACGAGCGCCTCCCGCAGCTGCCCGGCCACCCAATCGGCTTCTTCCAGCTCGTCTCCACCGCGGAAATAGCGAATTGGCTCGCCACCGATGCGGTCGGTCCAAAGGCGTTTTTCCTTGCGGTTCAGATTCTTGCGGATGACGGCTGAGGCGGCATCTAGAATGACTTGGGTTGAGCGATAATTTTGTTCGAGCCGAATGACCGTCGCCTCAGCAAAATCCTGCTCAAAGTCCATAATGTTACGTAGATCGGCACCCCGCCACTTGTAGATCGACTGGTCAGGATCGCCCACCACGCAGAGGTTGCGGTGATGATCAGCTAGGTGGCGGATGAGAAGGTACTGAGGCTGGTTCGTGTCCTGGTACTCATCAATCATGACGAAACGGAACCGTTCGGAGTACTGTTGTTTGACCGGCCCCTCTGTAGCGAACAAGTCGACCGTTCGGAGAAGCAGGTCATCGAAGTCGAGCGCGTTAGCGTCTCTCAAGGTTCGTTGATAGCGGTTGTAGACCTTGGCGGCCACCTCTCCTCGGGCGCTCCAGCTCTCGCTTTGCAGCGACTCGGGGTCGACCATCTGGTTCTTCGCTTGACTGATCAGCGACAGGGCTTGCCGGGCGGGAAGCAGCTTGTCGTCGATGTTGAGGTCTCGCAACGCCCGGCGCACCACTGCCAGCTGGTCGGACGAATCGTAGATGACGAACTCGCGTGATAGACCGATCGCCGGGCCCTCCCGTCGTAGGACACGTGCACAAAACGAGTGAAACGTCGAAATCCAGAGACGGCTGCAGTCGGCCGTCAGCAGCAGCTCGACGCGGTCTCGCATTTCCTGCGCCGCCTTATTCGTGAAGGTGACTGCAAGGACTTGGTCCGGCTCGGCGTGACCTTCAGAGATCAAGTGCGCGATGCGATAGGAGATGACCCTCGTTTTTCCAGAGCCAGCCCCCGCTAAAATCAACAGCGGGCCCTCTCTCTGGAGCACTGCCGAGCGCTGCTCGGGATTCAGTTGTTTGAGGAATTCCATGCCGGGTGCGGTTACAAGGGGACTCTACTCCGCCGCGACGACTGCGAATTGAACAGAGAATTACTTTGCCGCCGAAAGCTCAGCTGCTTCTTTTGCCTTCAATGTTTTTACGAAAGCAACCCAGACAAATGGTGTTATTGCAGTAGTTAATACCAGTCAAACGTAAAAATTTATCTCCACAACACCTCTTTCTTGATTCTCTGTTCTACTCCACCGTGACGCTTTTGGCGAGGTTCCGCGGTTGGTCGACGTCACAGCCGCGCCGTACGGCGATGTGGTAGGCAAGTAGCTGTAGTGGTATCACCATGACGATTGGAGTGAGCAGTGGGGGTGACGAGGGAATGGTGATGAGGGCATCTCGCGCCGGGTCGATGAGCTGAGCGATGTCTTCCCTGGTGTCGTTCGTCACGGCGATGATGGCACCGCCACGGGCTTTGGCCTGCTGAAGGTTCGACGCCATTTTTTCGAAGGCCTGCCCGCTAGGCAGTAGCGCGACCACCGGCATCTGTTCGTCGATGAGTGCGATGGGACCGTGTTTCATCTCGCCAGCGGGGTAACCCTCCGCGTGGATGTAGGAGATCTCTTTCAGCTTCAACGCTCCTTCGAGTGCAATGGGATAGTTGATGCCGCGTCCTAGGTAGAGGAAGTTGCGGTGTCCGTAAAACCGGCGCGCGATCTGTTGGGTGGCAGTGTCGCACTTGAGTGCCTGCCTGATTAACCGCGGCAAGTGATTTAGGCCTTCGAGGTGTTCCCGCGCCGCGTCGGGGGCAAGTGTGTGGCGCACGTGGGCGAGATACAGCGCCAGTAGGTGCAACGCCACTAGCTGGGCAGTAAATGTCTTCGTTGCGGCCACCCCGATCTCGGGGCCAGCGTGGGTGTAGACGGTGCCATCAGCTTCACGGGTCGCCATGCTACCCACGACATTGCAAATCGCGATGCTTGTAGCGCCCTTATTTCGGGCCTCTCGCAACGCGGCGAGTGTGTCAGCTGTCTCGCCGGACTGGGTGATAACCACCACGAGGGTGGTTGTGGGGGTCACAATCGGATCGCGGTACCGATATTCTGAACCGTAGTCGATTTCAACCGGGACCCCGACGAGTTGTTCCATCAAGAATTTTCCGACCAGCGCGGCGTGCCAAGAGGTGCCGCAGGCCAATATGACGATGCGCTCGATAGCGCGTAGCCGCGTCTCAGGAATCTCCAACTCTCCGAGAAACACCTGCGCCGGCTCGAGGGACGCGCGCCCAAGCAGTGTTTCCTGCGCAGCCCATGGCTGCTCGAAGATCTCCTTCAGCATGAAGTGTTTGTAGCCGGCCTTCTCCGCCATCACAGGGTCCCAG
>DQEK01000341.1:3580-3733 GCA_003533545.1 Acidobacteriota bacterium
TTCTCCGCCATCACAGGGTCCCAGGTGACCCGCTGAGTAACGGTTTCTACGGGCGCACCAGTGAAGTCGGTGAAGTTCGGGCCATCGAGCGTGATGGTCGCCATTTCCTGGTCTCCGAGAAAAACCACTTCCCGGGTGTGGCTCAGGATCGGC
>DQEK01000114.1 GCA_003533545.1 Acidobacteriota bacterium
GTCGAGAGGTTGTTACTCTTCGCCGCCGGCCAGTCCGCGATCGAGGTGGACGACGTACGCGAGATCGCTGGACCGGTCACCATGCACGATGACTGGGCGGTGGCGAGGGCGATTGAACGGGGACAGGCTGATTTGGCGCTCAGGGAATTGGCCCTCGCGGTCGAGTCAGGCGCTGCTCCCGTTATGTTGCTTGGGCAACTGGCGTGGGTGGTACGCACGAAGCTGTCTTCCAACCGGCTGCCCGCAGCCGTTGAGGCCGTGTTCAGAACTGATCTGGACCTCAAAAACTCGGTAGGCCAGCCGCGAGTCCTTTTGGAACGACTGGTAATGGAACTATGCGGCGTGTTCGGCACCGACGCGGGACGCCCGGGTGCTCGCACCAGCCGCCGAGCGGAACCGTAGTGGCGAAGACTAGCTGGTGCTACTAGCGGTGGCCAAGCGCCTGGCGAGTCGAGACTTATAGCGCGCGGCGGTATTATCGTGAATGATGCCCTTCGCGGACATTTTATCTATAAGCGAAACCGTATTACTCATCGCCGACCGAGCGTCGTCGGTGTTGCCCTGGTCGATTGCTCCCCGCAAAGACTTCAGCGCACGCCGCAGACGGGTCCGCATACCCCGATTCCGCTCTCGTCGGATCACGTCCTGCCGGTGCCCCTTTATTGTGTGCTTGTGATTCGCCAAATCGCTTTGAGTCCCTTCCTACGCCGAGAATGCGAAAGGTCGACGCCAGACAATTCCCAAGCTTAACACGCTCTGAGTCGCCTGAGTACGCCGGTTGTGCTTAGTGCGTTTTCTGGTGGCGCCGTGCGCGCCGCTGACGTCTATCTGTGTGTACGTCAGACGCTCGGGGTGTATCCCGGTGGCGGACGGTTCCCGGGTGCCGATACAAAAATCGGTGCTCGAGGTCGGTCTGGGACGGTGGTGGAGTGATGTCGTCGTAGAGCGCTTTCGCATCGGATTTTGGGAGGTGCCGCGTCTCGAGTCTCTGTACCACGACCTGTTGCCGTTCCTTGTTGGGGCGACTGATCGATATTCTGTCACCAGTCTGGAGCACCCGGTGCGGTTTGGCCCGCTGGTTGTTGACATCGACTTTGCCGCCACGGCAAGCGCGTTGTGCCTCTGAACGGGTTCGGAAGAGGCAGGCTACATCTAGCCAAACATCCAGCCTGGTCCGATTCCCATTATTATTTTCTGGGGGCACCATAGGGTTGGTTCGTGTTCAGCGGCCGGCGAGAACCTAGGGCTCAACGAATGGTGTAGGTCACGTCAATCGCCGATCGACTCGATAAGTTCGTAAGTGCCTGTTTATCCATGGCGACGGTTCCGACTGAATTGCGTCACCACTTTTCGTGTGCTTGGTAGGGGAGTTTTCTCAAAAGGTATTCTTGGTTTCGTCGTATCCCGCCCGGGGCGGTCAACAACATACGAAACGGCTCGTCTGAAGGTGTTCAGTCGTCTTTACGCGTTCAACATCTTGCCGACGACGGCCTGTCCCTCAGCCAGCAGTTCGTCGACCTTATCCGGACGTCTGCCTCCGGCTTGGGCGAAGTCCGCTCGGCCGCCTCCACCCCCACCGACAATTGGGGCAATCGCCTTGACCACCCGGCCCGCTGGGACTCTGTCTACCAGATCCTTACTGACTGAGACCACGAGCGCCACTTTGCCGGCGTTCGTGGATGCTAAGATCACCACCCCGCTGCCCAGCCGGTCTCGGAGCGAGTCAGCCAGTCCGCGGAGCGATTCCTTTTCCAGTCCGGCGACTTGACGTGCGATCAAGCGGACGTCGCCGATGTTGACTGCCCCGTCGTCGTCGGCGATGTCCTGCGTATCGAGGGCTGCTTGCATCTTCAACTTGTCGAGTTCCCGAGCCAGTCGCTTTCCGTCGCCTTGGATTCGCTGAACAGCCTCGACGGCTCGGTCCTCCGGAACGCCTAGGACCCCGAGCACGGCGTCAAGGGAGGCCCGCTGCGACTGTAAGTGAGTTACGGCGGTGTGACCGGTGACCGCTTCGATCCGCCGGACGCCCGCTGACACGCCGCTCTCTTGGGTGATAGCGAACAATCCAATATCGCCGGTGGCAGTGCAGTGGGTTCCGCCGCACAACTCCATGCTCACGCTTGGCACCGATACGACCCGCACCGAGTCCCCGTACTTTTCGCCAAACAATGCCATCGCTCCAGCCTCGATCGCCTCTTTGGTTGATTGCACCTTCGTTTCCACCGGGTGGTTTGCGTAGACCTCACTATTAACTCGGCGTTCGATAGCGTCCAGTTCATTTCTGGTGATGGCATGGCGGTGGGCGAAGTCGAAACGCAGCCGGTCGGGCGCGACCAAAGACCCTGCCTGTTTGACGTGTGTCCCTAATTCTCTCTGGAGTGCGGCGTGCAGGAGGTGGGTGGCGGTGTGGTTGCGCTTGATGTCGTTGCGCCGGCAGCGATCAACTGATGCGTGGACAAGATAGTCGCTCCGAAACTGTCCCTCGACGACCCGTAGGTGATGTGCCCGAGGTCCGCCCGGTGCGATTCGTTCTACACCGTCGACTTCTGCTACAAGGCCGTTCTCCGGGTTGCTGATACGCCCAGTGTCTGACACTTGTCCGCCTGCCTCGAGATAGAACGGCGTCCCCTGGAGAACGACAAATCCTGTCGTGCCTTGTTCGAGTGCCGTCACTGCGACGCGGGCGTCGTCGAACAACGCGACCACCAGGGCATCGACGACTTCAGTTGTCTCATAACCACGGAAACGGTCCTCCGACGCAAGCACTGCCGTGCGGTTGCTGACAGAGGCAAACTGGAACTCAGTGACGGCGACGGCAGTCCCGAAGCTGGCCTTTGAGCGTGACTGCTGACGTTGTGCGTCGAGCGCCGTATCGAATCCTGTTCGGTCGAGGGTGATCCCGCGTTCACTTGCCAGATCTTCGATGAAATCGACTGGGAGTCCGTGGGTATCGTACAGCCGGAAGACGTCGACCCCCGGTAGCGTTCCTCCCTCTGCGGCTGCCGCTAACGCCGATTCAAGTCTAGGTAGTCCGTCGGTCAGTACGGCGTCGAACCGCTCTTCCTCTGCACGCACGACCTGCGCGATTGCGTCCCGGTTGGCTGGCAGTTCGGGGTACGGAGGTCCCATCTCGTCGACCAGGACGTCCACGAGTTCGTGAAGAAACGGTCCGCTCACGCCCAGTCGTTTTCCGTGTCGCATCGCTCGCCGCATGATCTTACGGAGCACGTAGCCTCGCCATTCGTTCGATGGCATGACTCCATCCGCGATAAGAAAGGCCATCGCGCGAAGATGGTCGGCCACGACCCGCATGGAAACGTCGTTCGGGCCAGGTGATTGCTGAGGCGTGTGGGGCCCGTATTGGTGACCCGTATATTCACCGAGTGCGTGTAGTAGCGGCTTGAACAGGTCGGTGTCGTAGTTCGACACCTTGTCTTGCAGAACGGCGACGATTCGTTCTAGGCCCATCCCGGTGTCGATGGAGGCTGCCGGCAATGGCGTCAGCTCTCCCGTGCTGTTCCGGCTAAACTCCATGAAAACGTTGTTCCAGATTTCGACATAACGATCGCAGCTGCAGTCGATGCCACGGCAGACTGGTTCGTCGCATGGCACTTGGTTGCCTCTGTGGTAATGCAGCTCCGAGCAACGGCCGCAGGGTCCGGTGTCGCCCATAGCCCAGAAGTTTTCTTCGAGGCCAAGCTCCACGATGCGGTCCGCCGGTACCAATTTG
>DQEK01000109.1 GCA_003533545.1 Acidobacteriota bacterium
AACGCCTCAGCGTCACGGGTCACAATAGCGACCCCTAAGTTCTCGGCTTGCAGATGCCTCCGAATGGCTGCGTTCACGTCTTCAACGGTCATCGACGTCAATCGGTCACGAATCTCGTCGACGAAAAATCGAGTTCCGTAGAACTCAGAATCCATTGCATACCCAAGTCGTCGGCTCGTCGTCTGAACGTATAACCTCGAGTAGTTGACGAGATACTCACGGGTCGCGTCGAAGTCCTCTTCTGATAGCCCGTACTCAACCAGTAGGTTCAATTCACGTACTGCCTGCCGTAACGCAAAGGTTGCATTGTGGTGCGGCACAGGACGGATCCAGATGCTAAAGAACTGCTGCCGCCTGGGCGTGTTCGGAACCGGAAATGTCGACCCCCCATCCTGGACGAAGTTCTCAATGTACGAGTAGTCCCCATAGTTCAAACCACGTAACCCACGCATTTGATTCATGAGACGACCGTTGAACGTCCGGTGTTCGCCAAAGTACGAGTTCGCCACCATCAAGGGATAAAAATCATCGTCTGATCGTGTGACATCGATCGGGAAACCCATCGAGATCGCTGTCGCAATAGCATCCTTCTCGACCAGCAGCAACTCAATCCCTTCAAGGGCTCTGGGAGCTGGTATGTCTCGCTGAGCGGGCGCCCCCGGAGGCAGCGCGACCGCCAGGTCCCGCTCCACCCGCGCTAGAAATCCATCCGGGTAACCCCCAGCCACCCCAACCCGCATATTGGCCGCGGTGTAGCGCTCGGCGTGGAACGTCCTGACATCGTCGAGGACAATCGCGCCAAGACCCCGTTCCGTCCCCATCTCCGTGGCTTCGTATGGGTGCCCCTCATAAAGCAGGACGTTCAGCGTTTGCTTGCCCAGTTCCTCGTCGTCGTTCCCGCGCAGCGTCGACACAATGGCGTTCGTCAGAAAGTCCCGGTTGCGCTCAAAGTCAGCGGGGTCGAGACGAGGCGATACGATCAGGTCGAGAAAAATCTCGTAAAACGATTCGAGATGATCTCGATGCACCTCACCGATGACAGTAGTCGTTTCCTTGTCGTACTGGGTCCCAATCGAGGCAGCCCATGGATAGAGCGTCGACGTGACATCTTCGTAGGTCAGCCTACCTGTGCCGCCCTGGCCGATCATCAACGCGGTCAGAGCGTTCAAGCCATGCTTGCCGTCGGGATCGTCTACGGAACCGGCCTCAAAGGACACTCGCAACGTAATCAACGGCGAGTTCAGCGCCTGTTGGCCGATTCCCAATGGCGTGGGGGTAATCGTCCCATTGTCGCCACATCCAACAGACGCAGCACAGGCCAAGACCACCGGCATGAGCGGTGCAGCAAGCGCACGCATTATGGTCGCTCCTCGGTGAGTACGACTACCGTCCGATTGGTCTCTGCGAAATAGTCGTTCGCGACACGCCGAATGTCGCTCGCAGTTACCGCATCGTACTGCTCATAGACCCGGTTCACCGTGTCGGGGTCACCCGTAAGTTGCAGATAATGTCCCAACGTTTCGGCGATCGGTCCAGGGCTGTTGAGCCCCCGTGCAAAGGAATAACGCATCGCGGATTTGGTTTCGGCGAGCACCTCAGCATCGACAGGTTCGGTTTTGAATCGTTCGATCTCGGACAGGATCGCGTCCCGCACGACGTCTGTCTGGTCCGGTTTCGTGATGCGCACGATAATCTCAAACAGTGGGGGATCTCGCTGATCCACCGCGCCACCGGACAGCAAGTCGACTACCTGGTCGCGCAGATACAGCCGCCGGAACAGAGGCGCGTTCTGCGAGAACAGCAGCTGGGAAAGTACATCGAGGGCCGGCATGTCGATGGCATCGTCCAGGAACGCCGGTGCGTGATACCCGATCATCATGAGTGGTAGCGTCGGGTTCGGCCAAGTGACCGCGTCGGCGCGAGCTTCCATCTGCGGCGGTTCGACCGGGATACTCGGCTCGAAACTGCCCGACTCCCAATCACCGTAGTACTGAGTAACGAGTCGTTCAAGGTCTGCCTGCTCAAAGTCACCCACTACCACAATGACGCAGTTATTCGGCCGATAGTACCGGTCGTAGAACTGGAGGCTGTAGTCGTAGTGCTGGGGCATCGCCCTAATGTCATCGAGCAACCCGATAGTCGTGTGCCGATACGGATGGGTCGTGAAGGCAAGCTGGTGTAGCCGTTCCCGGAGCAGGGAAACCGGATTGGAAAAATTCAAGTTGTACTCGCCCAAAATGGCGCCGGCCTCGGTCCGGTAGTCCTCGACCGAATAACTCAAATTGAGAAACCGGTCAGACTCGATGTCGATGATGGTCTCGAGGGCGTCAGCACTCGCCACCGTGTGGTACGCGGTCCAGTCGGCAGTCGTGAATGCGTTCGAGTCGGCCCCCAACCGTTTGACGATCTCGTTGTAAACCTCGGTCGGGTACTTCTCGGTGCCGCGGAACATCATGTGCTCAAAGAAATGAGCGTAGCCCGAGAAGCCCTCCTCCACTTCGTTTCTCGACCCGGTGCGCACCACCGTGTAGTACGCCACGATGCCTGGGCTGTCGTAGTCCACGCCGACGACCTTCAACCCGTTGTCCAACTCGAAGACACTCACGGGAAAGGGAAAAATCTGCTCCTGCCCTCGCGCCGGAGTTCCAGCTAGCACGAGCAACATGAGCGCAAGCATGGTCAACAAAACGCCGCCCCGCGATGGCATCATCTGTCCTCCTCGATTACCGCCAGCCTGACCCGGACAGTCCGCCCCCTTGACGCCCATTGTCGTGGTGACCTGCCCGTTTCGCCACATCCCAGACGCGACACGGTGCCCTCCTAGTGGTGCGGTCGGGGGGTCGACCGCGACTTTGCGGAAGATCAGATCCCTGCGTCACCGAAAAATTGGAGAACCATCAGCTTCGCGCGGTGTGTATTGTGGCCCGTTCGGAACAAGGTCACAATATGGCCGCCATGCTCAGCGTCGCACGTGAACGCACCAGTAGCCTATGACTAACCGAA
>DQEK01000003.1:0-718 GCA_003533545.1 Acidobacteriota bacterium
TGGCGATGCCGCTGCTCCGGGGGCGAGTGAAAAGCAGCCACCGAATCTCGAGGCCGCTGGACACATGCTAGACCTCCTGAACACGTTGGCCGACAAGACCAAGGGCAACCTCACACCCGATGAAGAGCGGTTCTTGACGCAGGTGCTCTACGAATTGCGAATGCGATTCATTGAGGCCAAGAAGAACGAGAGTCCCATCGCTACCTCTTAGCCTGCTAGCTCATGCGCGTCACGTTTTTGGGTACGGGTACCTCGTCCGGCGTGCCGGTCGTTGGCTGCGACTGTTCTACTTGTCGCTCTGAGGATCCCCATGACCACCGGTGGCGCCCGTCGATCTATGTGGAGTTGTCTGATGGAACCCGAGTGCTGGTTGATACGACACCTGACTTCCGGTCGCAGGCACTCCGGTTCGGAGTGACCGGACTCGATGTCATTCTGTTCACCCATTACCACGCCGATCACATCATGGGGTTGGACGACGTCCGTCCCATCAACTTCCGAGTGCGCCGGGCGATCCCGTGTCTGGGAGATGCTTCCACGCTGTTGGCGCTGCGTCGGGTTTTTTCGTATGTCTGGGATCCTGTAGCGCAAAAAGGAGGGGGGCTTCCGCGGCTGCAATTGTTTGAGGTGAACGGGCGATTCTCTTTGGGGCCGACTAACGTAGTGCCTGTACCGCTGCTCCATGGCACCCATCCCATTCTGGGCTATCGGCTGGACA
>DQEK01000003.1:1109-4207 GCA_003533545.1 Acidobacteriota bacterium
CTTGAGGGAATTGAGACACTGGTGCTTGACGCGCTGCGTCATAGACCGCATCCCACGCACTTCACGCTGGAGCAGGCTGTCGAGGCGGCGGCACGCATTGGCGCACGCCGAACTTACTTTACTCACATGTGTCACGACTTGCCCCATGCTGAGACCAACGCGGTGCTGCCCGATGGAGTCCAATTGGCGTACGACGGCCTGGTCCTCCAGTTGTAGGGCGACCCGAACGAGAGCATCTCGACGTCTTCGTCGGTTCACGTGTGGTCCAGCGTGACGCTGGTGGCGACCACTATGGCACGCAGCACGGGAGTAGCTCTTTCTGGACAGCGCATGCGAGTCATTGCCATGAGGAAGTGAATCGTTCAAGCGGCTGGTCTGACCGCTTCGGTCAGGTTGGCATCGTGGCGTATCATTGACGGCTGGTCCATGACAAGGGCATCGCACGATTTAGACCAAGTCGAAATCATTCGCTTTCCCGACGACCGGCCGCCGGCTACCTGGCGCCAGCCGGTAATTGCGCTCGGGAACTTCGACGGAGTGCATCGTGGTCACGCGACGATCCTGGAAAGGGTACGTCAGCGGGCTGACGAGCTTGGGTTGACTGCTGCCGCCCTGACCTTTGATCCACACCCGTCGCGCGTGGTGCGACCGGACAAGGCTCCGCCGTTGTTAATGACCGGAGAGCAAAAGCTGTCAGCAATAGCAGCGGTTGGTATGCAGGGTATTGCGGTTGTGGGATTTACTGACGAGCTATCTCGGTGGGAGCCGGACGCGTTCGTACGCGCCGTGTTGGTGGAGTGGTTGCACGTGTCCGAAATTTGGGTGGGTGCCAACTTCTTATTCGGTCACGATCGGAGAGGAAATTTTTCGTTGCTCCGGTCGCTCGGGTCGCGTTACGGGTTCAGGGCCGAGAAGATAGACCCGGTTCGTTACCGGGAGTTTGTGGTGAGTAGCACGCGGGTTCGCCGACTCATAGCTGAAGGGCGCGTCGACGAAGCAGGGGCGTTGCTGGGGCACCATTACATGCTCGCTGGGACAGTGGAGACGGGTGACGGTCGTGGGCGCGCTATGGGTTTTCCGACGGCGAATTTGGGCACTGAAAACGAACTCTTGCCCCCAAATGGTGTCTACGCCACCGCGGTCCTGATTGGCGACGACATTCATGCGTCGGTTACCAACGTTGGCGTGCGCCCCACGTTCGATGCGGACCCGGGTCGACCGGTTGTTGAATCGCACATCTTCGATTTCGACTGCAACCTTTATGGCGTAGGGGTGCGGGTCGCCTTTATTCAGCGACTACGGGAAGAGGTGACATTTCCGGACAAGGACGCCCTGCGGTCGCAGATCGCCCGCGACTGTGCCCAAGCCCGCGCCTTGTTCGCTAGGATTTCGCTGTAGAATCCGGTCGATTATGGGAGACGACGAACAGCAGCCGCCGATGTCAGCGTTGTGTCTCGACGTTACCCTGCCCTGCGAGGTTCGGTATTTGCCGGTCCTCAACCGACTGGCAGAGCAGGCGGTCGACTACACTGGCTATGACAAGATGGTTCGGGCGGAAATGTTGCGCGTTGTTGAGGCCGCCGTTCGACGCGTTCTTGACTCCGAGGCGTACCAAAAAGTTGGTCTCAGGTTGGCGACCACTGACAGCGACATGCTGATTCGTATCCGGTGCTTCCATGCGGCCACTGTTGAGAGGTCGATGTCGATTGAGCAATTGCTGTCGAAAGCTGACGCTGATGAGACCCCCCTGGGTCGCTTGCGGCAAGTTATGACCACGGTGACTTTGGGATGCGAGGAAGGCGAAGACCGCGCCGACTTCTGCGAGTTAACGAAGGCGCTACCAAAAGCCCTCTAAAACGACGAGTTCCCGACCCTCACAAACTCTACCCGCCCGGGCCGTACAGTTGATGCGCCTATTTAACACCCTCACTCGGCAAGACGAAGACTTCGTTCCGTTCCGCGATAACACGGTGCGCATGTATACATGCGGCTTGACGGTCTACGCGCGTGGGCACATCGGGAATTTCAGGACATTCGTGGCACTCGACCTTCTTCGGCGGACGCTCAGGGAGGTGGCCGGATTCAAGGTCCGTCAGGTGATGAATTTTACCGATGTGGACGACCGGACCATCCTCGAGTCTCGGAAGGCAGGTGTGTCTTTACGGGATTACACCGACCGCTACATTTCGGCGTTCCGAGCGGATGCGTCGGCGCTCGGACTTGAGCCCGTGGAGCTGTCTCCTCGGGCCACTGACGAAGACAATCTCCGGTCAATGGTGGAGATGATTCAGGCGCTAGAGGCCAACGGACACACGTATCGTAGCGACGGTTCCGTTTATTTCAAGATTTCGACATTACCTGAGTACGGCAAACTTGCCCGTCTGGACCACGAGGGTATCCAGCCGGGTGCGCGTATCGATTCGGATCAATACGAGAAGGACGACGCGCGAGACTTTGTCCTGTGGAAGGCAACCAAGGAGAACGAGCCAACTTGGGATTTTGGGGTCGGACCGGGTCGCCCTGGGTGGCACATCGAGTGTTCCGCGATGGCCTTGCGCTTGCTTGGGGGAGCGCCGATCGATATCCACGCCGGGGGCGTGGACCTGATATTTCCGCACCACGAGAATGAAATTGCGCAGGCGGAAGGCGCCACCCGGGAGACCTTTTCACGCTTTTGGGTGCACGTCGAGCATTTGCTCCTCGATGAAGGCGTCAAAATGTCCAAGTCCCTGGGCAACGTCTTCACCGTGCAAGATGTACTCGACCGTGGCTATCGGGCCTCGACGCTCCGTTACGCCCTGCTGTCTGTGCACTACCGGAAGCAACTGAAGTTCACGTGGGGGAGTCTGGAGCAGGCTGAGGAGGCACTGAAACGCCTCATGGGTTGCCTGACACGGCTCGACACCGTCGTCGGAGGTGGGAGGCACCCGGAGTTGGCCGATCGCGTCGATTTGGCCAGGCGTGAGTTTGGAGAGAATCTCGCGCAAGATCTGAATGCACCGGGTGCTCTTGGTGTGATGTTCGAGCTGGTCCGCCACGTCAATACCGCGATCGACGACGGAGAGGTGGGGCTGGCCGATGTGACGGCTGTTACTGAG
>DQEK01000154.1 GCA_003533545.1 Acidobacteriota bacterium
ACTGCGCATCTCGTAGCACCCACGATTGTGGCGAGGAGATCCGGTGGTGCCGTGGCAAGCCGCTCAGACACTGGGCTCATCTTCTCCATTCGAGACAGCTACGAGACGTTCGAGCGCCGCACGGGCCCGACCTTCATCAATCGATGCGGCTGCCATCACGGTTCCTTCTCGAAGGCTCTTAGCCCGCGCCATGATCACCAAGCCCACCGCGGCATTTACCAATACCATGTCGCGAGCGGGCCCCTGCTGTCCGCGTAGCACCTCCCGTGCAACCACTTCATTCTCTTCGGGAGAGCTGGTACGCAGGTCCCGCGAGTTTGCGACCGGCACCCCGAAATCGCTGGGATGCAAGTGAAAGGTACGCACGCGGCCCTCGAAATACTCAGAAACCTTCGTGTATCCCGTAGTAGTTACTTCGTCAAGACCGTCGGCGCCATGGGCGACCCAGGCCCGTTGGGAGCCCAAGATTCCGAGCGACCGGGCGATGAGATCGGTATGCTCAGCCCGAGGCACTCCAACTAGCTGTTGCCTGACGCCGGCTGGATTCGTAAGTGGCCCAAGTAGGTTGAACGCGGTACGAACCCCCAATTCCTTCCTGGGAGGCCCCGCATGACGCATCGAAGGATGAAACGTCGGTGCGTATAGAAAAGCGACACCGCACAAATCCAGGCAACGCTCGACCGTTGACGGTGTCACCTCGATCGCTACGCCAAGCGCGCCGAATAGGTCGGCACTGCCACATCGACTCGACACAGCTCTGTTTCCATGCTTTGCGATGGTGACCCCACACCCCGCAAGAACGAGCGCAGCGAGCGAGGATACATTGAAGGTCGAGGCTCCGTCGCCCCCGGTACCGCAGGTGTCAAAAAGGTCCCGCCGTGAGGCTGACAACGGAACCGAGTTCGCCCGCATTGTCTGCGCGAGCCCTACAATCTCCGGAGCGCGCTCACCCTTCATCGAAAGTGCGATAAGAAACCCCGCGATCTGGGCCGAGGTTGCCCGCCCTGCCATGATTTCCTCCATCGCTAAGGACGCCTCGTCGACGCGGAGGTCCTCCCGACGTTTGAGCTTCTCAATCAACTCCGGAAACATCAGAACTCCAGAAAGTTGCGAAGAATGCGGTGTCCCACGTCAGTCAGGACCGACTCGGGGTGAAATTGGACGCCGTGCACAGGCCACTTCTTATGTCTGATCCCCATGATCGTTCCGTCGTCAGTAGCGGTCGCGGTGACCTCTAGCTCACCGCGACACGTGTCCGGCGTGATGGCGAGTGAGTGATACCGGGCCGCAGCAAATGGGTCGGTGATGCCTTGAAAGACGCCCCGTCCATCGTGTTCTATTGTCGATTGTTTGCCGTGGACCAGAACTTTGGCGGGTCCAATTTTTGCGCCAAACGCAACTGCGATTGCTTGGTGCCCGAGGCACACGCCGAGAATCGGAATACGGCCCGCGTGCTGCCGAATAGCGTCCACGGTCATGCCGGCGTCTTCCGGACGACCAGGGCCCGGCGAAACCACGATGTGACTTGGTGCTAGAGCGCCGATCTCGTCTATCGTGAGTTGGTCATTGCGGCGCACCTCGGGCGCTTCCCCAAGCTCGCCCAGGTATTGCACTAGGTTGTAGGTAAACGAATCGTAATTGTCTATAACCAATACCATGAGCAACTCACACCATTTCGAGAGCCCTGAGTAATGCCGCCGCTTTCGCCTTCGTCTCGTTGAATTCCGCAGTAGGGTCGGAATCAGCCACGATGCCAGCCCCGGCCTGCACATGTGCTATTCCATCTTGAATAACAATCGTACGGATGGTTATGCAGCAGTCCAAATTCCCCGCAAAGTCCACGTAACCAATCGCTCCCGCGTAAATGCCACGAGGGCAAGGTTCGAGGCCCGTGATGATCTCCATTGCTCGAATCTTCGGGGCCCCGGACACGGTGCCGGCTGGAAAGCAAGCTGCAAGTGCATCGAGACGGTCCTGGTCCTCTCGAAGCTGCCCCTCCACCTTCGACACCAAATGCATCACGTGTGAATATCGCTCCAACTCCATGTACCGCGTGACCCGCACTGTCCCGAAACTGCTAACTCGTCCAATATCGTTCCGCCCTAGGTCCACAAGCATCACGTGTTCGGCGCGCTCCTTTTCGCTTTGCTGCAACTCTTCGGCGAGGCAAGCGTCGTGCTCGTCGTCTCGGCCTCGGGGTCGCGTTCCCGCGATCGGGTGAGTAACAACTTGCTGTCCCTCCACGCGGACCAACATCTCCGGCGACGAACCGACGATGGAGAGGGGGCCCATTTTGAGAAAATACATATACGGGGACGGATTCACGTGGCGCAACGCACGGTACACCGTGAATGGGTCTCCTGTGACCTTCTTCTCAAACCGTTGCGATAACACGACTTGGTAGATGTCACCCGCCGCAATGTGTTCTTTCGCTTGGAGCACCGCCGCTTCAAACGCTTCCTGACTCGTATTCGATGTCACTGAGTCAGTCGCGGTATCTGGCGGGACCGGTTCGGAAAGCGTCCTATCCAACTCCTGCTCAAGAAAATGGACCTTCGCTGTTGCCAGTTCATAAGCCATTCCCAGGTCCGTATCCGGACCGACTCGAGCATTCGCGATGACCAGAATTCGGTGTTTGACATGATCAAAGGCAAGAATCGTGTCGAACAGCATGAAACCTGCATCATCTTGTTGCAATGATGTCTCGTCCGATTCTCCCCAAAGTGCGTTGAGCGACGATTCGAACCAAGCAGCCGCCTCGTAGCCTAGAAACCCTACCGCGCCACCTGTAAACCTTGGTAGTTCTGGCACTAGCGGCGCTTGGTAATCACCCATGACCTTCCGAAGGTGGGAGAGAAAAGGCACGTCTACACTACGCGCGGCTCCCCCTTCCTCTATGAGAGTTGCGCCATCTCGGGCACGAAGCACCAAAAAGGGGTCTTTACCCAGGAAGGAATATCGCGCAATTTGTTCCCCGCCCTCGACACTTTCAAAGAGAAACGCATGGTCCGAGTGCTCCGCGACCTTGAGGAACGCAGAAAGCGGGGTCAGCAAGTCGGCTCGTACCTCCTTCCATACCGGCACGAAGGTGCCCTCGGCAGCAAGCGCTTGGAAGTCCGTGAACGATGTCTGCGTCATGCCTGTGACTCCTCGGCAGCCCGAAGCGCTTCCTCCGCGACCCTCCTGAACAGTTCGTAAGAGGGCCGCAACCCGAACCACCATTCAAACTGCCGTACCGCCTGTTCAGCCAACATGTCCAATCCGCCAATAGTGCGGCACCCAACCTCAGCCGCCTCAGCCAGTAACCGCGTGGGACTGGGGTTGTAAACCAGGTCGTAGACCGTTGCGCCTCCAGATAGTTCAGACGAGCCAATCGGCGTCGCGTTCGCAGCCGGAGCCGTGCCCACCGGCGTTGAGTTGACCAACAAATCCCATGAGCCCCGCTCTGGTGGCATGGTGCCGACCTTGCCGTCCACGATGTCCGCCACGGCCTTGGCCCGATCCAGTCGCCGCGCGCAAACCGTGACAATCGCACCACTCATCGCTAGAGCAACGGCGACTGCACGGGCCGAACCGCCGGCCCCGAGGACCGTGGTTTGCAGGCCCCGCACACCGCCACCGCGTTGCAGCGGGGCCAAGAACCCAGGCACATCGGTGTTTAATCCCTCCCAACCACCGGGTCCTCGTCTTAGTGTGTTGACTGCTCCGACTCGTTTTCCCAATTCGTCCACTGAACACAACCACGGCATCAGCGTTTCCTTAAACGGTGCCGTGACACTAACACCCGTCACGTTCAGTGCCTCCAACAAACCAAAGATGTCTTCCGGGTCGGTAGCTTCAAACGGTATGTAGATCGCATCCAGATCGGCCGCAGCAAATCCGGCATTGTGCATTGATGGCGAGAGTGAATGCCCGATGGGAGCCCCCACGACCCCATAGATCGCGCTTGCGGACGATGTCTCATGGAACCGATAACGCTTTATCATGTCTGGGATTGGCACCTGACCAGGGGCCACTCCTTCGCCCCCATAGGTCCAAGCCGATCCGAAATGATCGGGAAGTAACCTGGTCGGTGCACCGATGTCTCCCATTCCGAGCAAGACAACTCGGTCGCCGCTATGAGCGCGGCCGAGACGGAGTAGCCTTATCACGTCGCTGCCGGACTGCACGTGAACCGCAATCTTTACCAATGCGGCGCCGGTCGCACGCATCGCGACATACCGCTGTTCCAGATCGGCCGGTATGCCTGTAAAGTCGTGCGACGAGAGCACGATGTTTCGGCCTCGACGGGCCGCAATCACGTCCTCGAATCCACCACGCCACTCAAGGTCGACCCACTCGGCGCCCAGCTTCAAGGCCCTTTCCAAGACTCTCCTGCGCTCTTCATCAGATCCGTCGAAGCGTCCTCCCTCCCAAGTAGGACGACAAGTGACCAAGACGGGCAGCCGGCGTCCCGCCAACGCTCCTTCGAGATCGAGGTCACGCACTCCGTCTACCCGCAACTCGACCAGATCGGCCCCGATGACCGCGTCTCGCCGCGTACGCAGTTGGGCCGTCGTTTCCGCGGTCACAGTGGCACAGAGTTGGGCTCTAGCCATAAAAGGAAAAAGCCTCTCCAACGCATTAGCTGGAGAGGCTTGTCATCAGTTGTCTGGGTTTGCTTGCTCAGACTAAAAGGCGTAGCTCTCCGTTACAGATAAGTCCGTGCCACCACAAGCACGGACCATCCCCCGTGTGTCTCTTTGCGTTTCGATTCCACACGTTCACACCGAGCACACCTGAGGCTAGCAAACGGGTCTCGTGGCTGTCAATCGGACCCGCGTTGCAAAGTGACTGGGCTGGGGTGGCCACGTTGGAAGCTGCAGCCGACATTCCACTTACAAGTCCGTGAAGACGGCCTTTTCTCTTGACCGTCAAGCGTTTCCTTCGATAATAGAAACGTGCAGGGCGCGAGCGCGCCTACTTCCCAGACAATCTTATGAACTTGCGCGCATTGCTACTGGGCACGCTGGTCTCTCTCAGCGCAGCCATGGTCGTACTGCCGGCGGCCACGGCCACTATGGCCCTCGGTGAGGTCCGGGCTGGCATGGTGGGCACCGGACTTACCGTCTTCCAGGGCACCCAACGTAGCGAGTTCACGGCCGAAATCATGGGGGTGCTGGAGAACTCCACGGGTGTTAGTCAAAACCTAATTCTCGCCCGACTCACCGGAGGCCCCCTGGACGAGAGCGGAGTCATTCAGGGCATGAGCGGCAGCCCGGTCTATATCGACGGCCGACTTATAGGTGCGGTTTCGTACGCGATGGGCTCGTTTGCTAAGGACACAATCGCCGGCATTACGCCCATCGGGGAAATGTTACGCGATGACTCCGGTCGGCCCACGGGATTGGCCTCGACTGCTCCAGGACTACCGCTTCCTTTGGGGAGTGACTCGTGGACGAAAACACTAGCGAATCACCTTAAGCCGCTGAATGCTTTTGCGAGTCATCCAGAGGACGTGCGGGGCATCGGTACGCTGCCTGCACCAGCTGGGGCGATCGGCGTGCAGCTGAGGCCGATTGGCACGCCGTTAGTGATGACTGGGTTCGAAGCGGAGGCTGTGGAGCAGATTTCACCACTTTTCAGGCCAGGGGGACTCGTCCCCGTCGTTGGCGGGACACTTTCGAACCAAATCATCACAAACCGCTCGCTGGAGGCAGGCGACGCGATTGGGGTTAGCCTCATCCGGGGCGATTTTTCCATGGCTGGGACGGGTACCGTGACCCTGGTGGACGAAGGGCGCGTCTACGCCTTTGGTCATCCCTTCTATAACCTTGGCGAAGCTCGGTTCCCCATGACCGGAGCCTACATCCACGGCGTGCTCCCCAGCTTATCGATTTCATCGAAGATTTCCGCGGTCGGTGACGTCATCGGGACCATCGATCAAGACCGGTCAACCGGTATTAGCGGGAGTTTCGGCGCCGGGCCGCGCATGGTGCCCCTAAAAGTAACGCTCGCGGCACCTGACCGCGGCCGAGTTGACAGTTTCGAGCTCGAAGTCGTGGCCGATGACTTCTTTACGCCGATGCTCGCCTACAACGCTCTCTTAAATGCGCTAATAGGCCACAGTCGACAACTGGGGGCTGCGACCTACGTCGTGAACGCGGTGGTTCGACTTGTGGGACGCGAGGCCGTCAGCTTTGGAGAGACTTTCAGTGGAGACAGTGCTTCAGTGCTCGCAGCTCTCTAC
>DQEK01000151.1 GCA_003533545.1 Acidobacteriota bacterium
GGTGGCTTGGATCTGCGGTCTCGAACATGTTCGAGAGACAATCCCGTATCCCCGAATGCTCTACCGCTTGACACCCTAGTAACAGGTGTCATCGAACCCGCAACGCGCGGCACCAGAACTGGGGGATGCGAGAGGGTAGGCAAAATGAAAATGCCCGTTCCCTTTGAGCGGAAGAGAGTTTTGATTTTACCGATGCGGCCTCGCTCGAATGTGCTCTCAGTTCTCGTGATATAGTTCGGAAGTTGTGCTCGCGGTGGGCGGCAAGTAGTGGGCATTTCAGCCCACTTTTTGTTTTTCGGGGCGCGTTCTCGTGGCTGAGTCTCTGATGAATCATCTCGACGAGGCGCGCTCTGTTGCCAGCCGCGTGGCACAAAGTTACGGGCTGGAACTGTTCGACCTGCAGTTCAAGCGGGAATCGAGCGGGTGGGTGCTGCGCATCGTGATCGACCGAGCGAACCCAACTCACACTGACACCAGCGGTCGCGGCGAAAGTGTGAATTTGACTGACTGCGAAATGGTTAGCCGAGAGGTGAGTGCGGTTCTCGACGCTGAAGACATCTTTGAGCATGCCTATACGCTGGAAGTCTCATCCCCTGGCCTAGATCGGCCCTTGCGCCACTTAGAGGATTTCGTGCGGTTCGTTGGCCGACGGGTCAAGATCGTAACGTCCGAGCCTCTAGACGGGCAGCGGTTCGTCACAGGGCGTATTGCTGAGGTGAACGGGCAAACAATTGTGCTTGAGGACGGCAAGAAGACGCGCCTAGTGCCAAAAACGGCGGTCGCGCGTGCACGGCTTGAGGTCGAGTTTTAACACAGACACACCCAAGAGCCGACAGGAACTGGCAATGAGCAACGCTCTACGGAACACCATCGAAACACTGGCCAAGGAAAAAGGCATCGAAGCCGACGTAGTCGTTACCGCCATTGAAGACGCGGTCTTGACGGCGTCACGCAAGTACTACAAGTCCGACGAAGACCTGCGAACCAAGTTCAACCCAGAAACCGGACAGGTCGAGCTCTTCGCAGTCCGCCGAATTGTCGACGAGGTAACGGAACCCACTGCCGAAATCTCATTGGTGGAAGCTCGTGAACTCTATGGCGAAGAGGCCGAGCCGGGAATGGAAATCGAGTTCCCGAAACCGACCGATGTGCTTGGGCGGATTGCCGCTCAGACCGCCAAGCAAGTTATTTTCCAGAAAGTACGCGAGGCTGAACGCGAAAATGTGTTCGCCGAATTCAGCGGGCGAGTGGGCGAGGTCGTCAACGGGCTCGTCAAACGCTTTGAAACTGGTGACATCATCGTGGAAATCGGCAGAATCGAAGCTCTGCTGCCTCGTCGTGAGCAATCCCGCGCCGAAAACTACGCCGCCGGGGACCGTGTTCGGGCGGTGATCAAGGATGTAAATAAGAGCACTAAAGGCCCGCAAATCATTCTCTCACGCACCGACCCGGTCCTCCTGATCAAGCTGTTCGAACAGGAAGTTCCTGAAATCTATGACGGTACCGTCATCATCCGCGGCGCGGTAAGAGAAGCGGGTGACCGGGCCAAGGTGGCTGTGGCTTCCCGCGAGCGCGAAATTGATCCGGTCGGTGCCTGCGTCGGTATGAAGGGCACGCGGGTGCAAGCCATCATTCGCGAGTTGCGCGGGGAGAAGATCGACATCGTCGAATGGTCTGACGATGCCACGGCCTTCGTGACAAACGCTATCAGCCCAGCCCGAGTGCAACGGGTGTCGGTAGTCGACGAGGTCGACCGTGTGGTCGAGGTCGTCGTCGAAGACCGCCAGCTGTCTCTCGCGATAGGCAAGAAAGGTCAGAACGTAAGGCTGGCCGCCAAATTGACTGGTTGGAAAATCGACATCAAAAGCGAAGAAGAAAAACGCCGCGAAGTGGAGGCCCATTTCGATGGGCTGGAATCGGAACCGGCCCCGCTGTCGGTACCGGGACTCGACGAAGAAATGGTTGAGAAGTTGAACAGCGCGGGCATCGAGACTGTGGAACGGATGGTTTCGGCGTCGGCGTCCGAACTAAGCGAGGTACTCGGCCTTTCCGAAGGCGCCGCCGAAGCACTTCGGCAGAGCGCGGAGGCCGCAACGATGGCCGCTGGAGGCGCGGTGGGTAGTGGGACCACGGAAGCGGTCCCACAGGAAGGGATCGAACCACCACCCACGAGCCAACCAGTCGTGGCACCTATCGAGGTCACCGCTCAGGAACCGATGCCCGTGGAGGACTCGCATACCGAAACCTCGACTCCCGCAAAGGACACGGAACCTCCTGCGAGCGGGTCGACAGACACCGGCAAAGCACCTGCACCAGAGGGTGAGTAGAGAGGCGACCGACGTACGGTCGTTGACCGCAACCACAGTGTCAACCACTGGGAAGTAACGGGAAGGTAGAGGACACACGTTGGCCACGATCCGGATATACAAGGTCGCTGATGTACTCGGGATACCGAGCCAAGAGATCATCGATCTACTGAAGCGGGAACATGGCATTGAGGTAAAAAGCGCCTCGAGCACTATCGAAGAGATCGTCGCCAAGCAGTTTGCCGAACGTGTGGCACGCGAACGCGACGTGAGTCTGCCCACAGGACCGCTGTTCTCGAAAAAACCCGCCTCCTCTAAGGCGAGCCGAAAGGGCACGAAAGGTTCGCCTCGGCCGGAACCGACGATGCGCCCCAGGTTGGGTCCTCCTCGGCTGGTCAAGTCGCCTAAAGTCGTGCCACCCAAGACGGACGAGGAGGCCCCCGAAGTACCAGAGACTACCGTCGTCCCAGCCCCGGGCCCAGTTGAGGCAGTCACCGCGATAGAGCCGGAGCCGGCGGTTGAAGCCGCACCCGAAACCGCCCCGGAGCCGTCTCCGGAGCCAGAAACGCCGGCTGAGCCGGACGCGCCGATCGTTGCGACAGAACCCCAGACGGAACCAGCGATCGAGAAAATAGCGAGCCCGCCGAAAACCCCAGCACGTGAGCCACTCCCCTCGTCGCCGACGACCAGTAAATCAGTATCCCCAACGGGACGCGTTGTACCGCCGACGATGCGTCTTCGAGTGGAGACGGAAGCTCCCTCACTGAAACCGCCACCGCCGAAGACCACTGCCAAGCCGAATCTCGCCACGCCGGCGTCTACCGATGCTCACCCCACAGGGACATCTCGACCGAGGCCAGGTTCACGACCGATCGCCGCTGCACCGAAACCGAGCATAGCGCCCGTGGACGTGCGTGCGCAGCCAATGCGCGCAAGGCCGACCAGTGGCAGGCCGATGGCTCCGGCGGTTGGTTACCGACCACAGTTCAGACCGCCGCCACGTCCGCCCGGTGGGCGCAAGCGGCGTCCGCCGAGACCCTCGGCACCACACATCCCAGAGCCGCCGCCACCCATCACGAGGACGGTCTCGTTAGCCGAAGGCATGACCGTCAAGGACCTCGCAGACAAGCTGGAATTGCGGCCGAAGGACGTCCTCAAGAAACTGATCGAGCGCCGGATGATGATGACCATCAACACGACGCTGGACACCGAAACCGCCACGATGGTGGCGAGGGAATTCGGCGCCGACGTTGAGATGCGTTCGTTCCAAGAGGAAATGCTGGAAGTCGAGTCGACTACGACCCAAGAAGGCGACCTGATCGAGAGGGCCCCTGTCGTCACCGTCATGGGGCACGTTGACCACGGTAAGACCAGCCTGCTTGACGCTATTCGCGACTCACGCGTCGCCGAACGTGAGGCGGGCGGCATCACCCAACACATTGGCGCGTACACCGTCACACTACCGCACCCGACAAAGAAAAAGGAAAAACAGCAGGTCACCTTC
>DQEK01000314.1 GCA_003533545.1 Acidobacteriota bacterium
CCGGTGGATCTCGTCGATGAACAGAATTGTTCGACGTTTGTCCAGACGGCGTGCCTCTTCAGCCGAGGCCATGACGTTCCGAATCTCCTTGATGCCAGCAAGTACCGCACTGAAAGCAACGAACCGTGAGGTCGTGACCGAGGCAATCAAACGCGCGAGCGTGGTCTTGCCGCTGCCCGGTGGACCCCAGAGAATGATGGATTGGAGCGTGTCGCGATTGATTGCCTGACGCAGTGGACGACCAGGTCCCAGGAGTTCTTCTTGACCGACGAGTTCGTCGAACGTGGTTGGCCGCATACGATCGGCCAGAGGAGCAGTTGCCGAGACCGATGGCGATGTCTGATCGTCGAAGAGGGAACCTGAAGTCATGCGGACCTTCCTTCTCTGCCGGAGATGGAGGGGTCACGGTTTCGTTGGTTGGATGCTTCGTAGACCAGCAGCGCCGCTGCCACGGCAATGTTGAGCGATTCCACTGGCGCGTGCATGGGAATCGAGATCAGCTCGTCGGCATAATCGCTGATGTTTCGATCCAGTCCACCGCCCTCGGAACCGAGCCAAATCAGACAGGGATCCGCGAGGTTCACGTTAGCGGCTGGGGTGCCGCCCCGGGGGGTGGCAGCGAGTAGACGCAGACCCTGTGCCCTGGCATGAGCCCTGATGTTCTCCGCCTCGGTGGCCTTGGAGACCGGTAGTCGAAGCGCGCTTCCCATCGATCCTCGAAGGGCCTTCCAGCCAAACGGGTCGGCGCCACCGATGACGACCACGCCGCTCGCACCTCCGGCTTCAGCCGCTCGAATTACGGCGCCAGTGTTCCCGGGATTCTGCACATCGAGTAGGCCGAGCACTAGTGCTGGGTTTGTCCTTGTGGTTGACTCGAATGTTGCGCTACGTAGTTTGGCAATTGCAACCAGGCCGCTGGGTGAAGACACCGGACTGAGCGCGCGCATGACGGAAGGTGATACGTTCACAACCCGTGTTAGGCCAACGAGCTGATCGACCAGGGCCCCCCGGTCGCCTTGGGGCGTCGAAACGTTGACCGCTGCGAGTTCGATCTGCGCACCGGCCGCAAGAGCTTCTTTAATGAGCCTTGGACCTTCCAGAAGCACCGCGGAATCGTCAGGCGCCGTGCCTCGAGCGACGTCCCTAAACCGAGCAACAATGGGGTTCTGGCGGCTGGTAATCTTTGACACGATCCGGCCCTCTGACCGCGCAATACTGGTCCATTTGATTGGAGATACATCCGGCGGTGATGTGTCCCTATGGAGTTTCCTTAATTTCTACGTTTGTTCGATGTCTCCGGCGTGGAGCGTATTCCGACGGGCCTTCGTCGTCGCTACGGCGCCCCTCGTCATCGCGCTCATCGGTACGTCTCGCTGGCGAGTGGGAGCATAGCAGATGTGCTATCGTTAGCCGATTGTCGCCGGCCGAGGGCAGCCAACCTAGACCTACCATGAAAGCGGAATTGATTAAGCGGTTTGAGGACGATATTGCCGTCCTGAAACGCGAGTTGAACAGTGAGTTGCCCAAGGAAATTAAGCGCGCGCGGGAACTTGGGGACCTCCGAGAAAATGCTGAGTACCAGGCCGCCAAGGAGCGACAGTCGTTCGTCCAGGCGCGGCTGGCGATGCTGCACAAGCGAGTTTCCGAGCTGTCCCTGATGAACCTTGACCGGATTCCAGAAGACCGGGCAGCCTTTGGTTCAACGGTTCATTTGCAGGAGATCGGTGGGCAGGCGGTGGTCTACCAGCTCGTCATGCCCGAGGACGCTGACCCGATCAAGGGGTGGATCTCCACCGCCTCTCCCATCGGTCGGGCGTTGGTGGGTAAGGAAGAAGGCGCCGAGGTGGAGGTTCCAACCCCCAATGGCACTCGGGAGTTCGAGCTTGTCAAGCTCGTTACGATTCACGGTGAGTGATCGTCCTGCCGTGCCCACAGATACCCCGGCTTCGGCTCAACAGACATCTTCGACCACGCGGGCGTACTCGCCGCGGCTGCGCACGGCCTTGGTGCTGAGTGGTACCGGTACCGCTGGTGCTTACCATGCTGGGGTCCTTCGTGCGCTTCACGAGGCCGGCGTCAAGATCGACGTGACGGCGGGGCGCGGGATTGGAGCCGTGGGGGCGTCACTGGCAGCGATTGATGGCGCCCAGGATTTATGGGGCTCGACCGGACTCTGGCAAGGGTCTCGGACTGCGCATTTGTACCAATGGCGACCGGTGCTGCGCCTCACAGCCCGGGTACTCGGTTTAGCCCTGACCGTGCTTTTGCTACCGTTGGCTGCCGTCGTCGTCGGGGCGCTGGCCTCGTTCGTGGCCTACCTGCTCCGTGTAAGCGCGGTGCCGAGTGATGCCATTACGACCGCTGTCGATCAGGTCATTGAATGGGCGCTCTCGCCGGGTGCGGTGCTGACGTGGTTGCCTCTGGTGGTTGCACCGGCGTTACTGTTGCTCTTTGCGCTACAGCTTGGCGCTTTCGGAGTGGTTTGGTTACGTGCCCGAAGGCATCGGCGCATTCATGGGGCACTGTGGTCGACGTTACTCGGATCGCCGATTGACGCGGAAGCGGCTCAGGATTGGTTCGTCGACGGGCTGTGGAAACTGATGAGAGGTGGAGCTTCGGTCGCACAGCCGGATGTTAAAGATCTCGGACAACGATACGTCGAACTCCTGTCTGAGAATCTTGGACAACCGGGATTCCGAGACCTGCTAATCACTGTTCACGATCTGGACGGCCAGCGGGATTTGGCGTTTGCGTTGCTGTCGGAACCATATCGGGGCTTGTTTTTTGGAGGAGAGACTGGATCCGGACCGGTTAACCGGTCCTTGGAAGCGCTTGATTTGGCTGGAGAGCCGGGGCACTGTGGGTTCGACGCTTGTGTCGCCGCGCTGAGTTTACCGGCCCTCACGGAGTCCCGCTTGGTTTCATTCGCGTCTAGCGGCAGTTGGCGGGGAGAAACACATCGGTTGTGCGATAGGCCCGATGGCGTCGGGCGGTTGCTCGACGAGGTGGCACGCGCCGGGGTCGAACAGGTGATTTTCGTTTCCGCCCTTCCCCCGCCGACCGGACCGCACGGTCTGGGTTCCGGACGACAGGATGGCCGTGGTCGGATCGGCGAAACGTTGTCCGCATCGGAGTCTGCCGCCGAGCGCAGTGGCATCGCTTCCCGTACCCCGTTGTTTCAAGCGGTGTTTGAGATTCGGCCGCAGCATAATCCCCTAGGGCCATTCGACTTCAGGGGTTGCTACGACGAACGTTCTGACCGACACCAGACGTTGGCTGAGCTAGTAGAACGGGGCTACGAAGATGGGCGAGTACAGTTCGTTGAACCCATCATTGGGGCCAGTGGTGAGGCGATCGAATCAGGTCAGACGCGTTCTTAGACTCGCTACGCGCCGGACATCGGGAGTGGCGAGCGTAGACCCGTTCTACGGCTGCGGGCCGTTCGTCCGCTGTCGTCTGGCAGTCTCAGCCTCCCCGAGGAATTGGGTGGCCAACTCGCGGGTTGTCGCCAGGATTCCCTCCGCGTCGAGCGAACCGAACTTTTCCAGAAAATGTTGAACAGGCGTAACTGCTTTCGCCATTGCTCGGTGCCCTCCGGCGCTGCCGATGTCACTGAAGTGGCGCTTGACGAACTCGCCGGCGTGCCGCGAATCGCCTAAGTTTCGCACTGAGACCACAAGGTCTCCTTGCACGATTCCGGAGACAACCGACCACTTGACCTCGTCAACCTGCAGCAGGAAGTCGGCGACATAGGAAATTAGGTCCTCCCTCGCTACTTCGCCAAGATGCGCCGTGTAGAGCGGACCGGCCACGTCGCCACCGTGGACCGCATCGGCGACGCAGCGAAGTCGTTCGACCGTGGTTTCAGACCCCTCCATCTTGCGGATCAGCGCTGCGTTGGACAGAGGGTATAGAAATCTGAACGCATCGAGATCCCGCTCGTTAGTTTGTCTGGACAGGAAGAGGGTATCCGACTTGATCGCGTAGAGCATGGCGGTCGCAGTGCGTTCGGAGATATTCACATCAACCGCGCGAAGATGTTCGGTCAGAATAGTGCACGTTGATCCGTAATCCGGCCTGATGTCCTTGAAGGCCGCGCGGTAGCCGGCCCGTTCCGGATGGTGATCGATCACAAGGTCGACTCGACTGAGCAGATCACCAAAATAATGGGGCTGAACATCTACTGTGACAATTCGGTCAAATCTCTCGAGGGAGTTCCGGTTCAGCGGCTCTACTCGAATGTCGAGAAGATTCGTCATCCTGAGGTTTTCTGGGCGCGTCACTCCTTGTAACGAGCCGATGATGGCGGTAGCGCGGGTGCGGTGGAGCAGACTTCGAAGTGCGAGGCCACTGGCTAGGGCGTCTGGGTCTGGGTCGTCGTGCAGCAGAATCAGTACCCGATCGGCGTCGGCAAGATGGCGCTGATATTGCTGTACCCGGGCTCTGGTCATTGACCTTTCGAGCGTGGTGACCAACGGCCCGTGGACAAGCCCAGACAGAGACAGATAGCCGATGTCTTGCTCAGCGGAGCGAAGTTCCTCCCGCCGTTTGGCGCCGAGCGCGTGGCCTACGTCGAGAACATAGATGAGCGTCACGCCCGCGTCACGAACCGTGTCTAGCGTAGGCCTCAGGTTCCGACGCCCAGACGCTTCAACGAGAACACAGGTGTCGGCGCCGACGGTGGTACGGAGGTAGGTTTCGATTCGTCTGGGATCGCCGACAGTGATTTTCAGATCGCTGTCGTGGAGGCGGCGAGCTAATAATCGGTCCTCGACAATGAACTCGATTTCGAGTGACTTGGTGAGGGCCCGAGCCAGGGTCCGGATGACGAGTTCGTCGTGGCACACCGCAAGGCACTTCATTGTGGTCGGGACCCAGGCGGGCAATTATACGCCGGTCTCAAGGGCGTGTTTCCGACCTTTCATCGTTTACTCAGGAAACTTTCCCGCATGAGATGCCCGACCGACGATCGAGTAAGATGCAACGCTGATGACGACCCCCGCGACATCTGATTGGTTCTACTCGGCGTGACCACGCTGGCGAGTCGATTAGGCGCGCCCCCCCTCTTTCGTAGCGGTGTCGATCTGGTGCATTTCGGTGTTTCCGTTGTGGGGCCTAACGGCCGGCCGATATCCGGGTTATTGGCCGGCGACTCCGCTGCAGTCTGAGGCCAATGTCTTCCTCTCGCGATCGATTCAAACTCGTTTCTGATTTTGAACTCCGCGGGGATCAGCCGCGCGCTGTAGAGGAACTAACCGAGGGGTTGCAGCGCGGCGACCCGCATCAGGTACTTCTCGGCGTGACCGGATCGGGAAAGACGTTCACCATGGCGCAGGTGATCGCCCGTGTGAACCGTCCGACCCTGGTGATGGTGCACAACAAGACCCTAGCGGCTCAGTTGTTCCTCGAGTTTCGACGATTCTTTCCGGACAATGCCGTCGAGTATTTCGTGAGCTACTACGATTACTACCAACCTGAAGCGTACGTTCCGTCGACGGATTCGTATATCGAGAAGGAAGCGACCGTCAATGACGAGATCGATCGGATGCGGCTTTCTGCCACGCGGTCCATCTTTGAGCGGCGTGACGTCCTCATCGTGGCCAGCGTCTCGTGCATTTACGGGCTGGGTTCGCCGGAGGCGTACTACGGGCTCCTGCTGCCGCTCGAGCGCGGACAGCGCGTTGATCGTGAGTGGGTTCTCCGTAAGTTGGTTGAGATTCAGTATGAGCGTAACGACCATGATTTTGGTCGTGGGACATTCCGAGTCCGTGGTGACATCGTTGAGGTTTATCCGTCATACGAGAACGTCGCCCTCAGGATTGAACTGTTTGGTGACGAAGTTGACGAGTTGACATCGTTCGACCCGGTCACGGGCGAAACTATTCGTCGTCACGAAAAGATGGCGGTGTATCCGAAATCGCACTTCGTGACACCGCGTGCCCGCGTTCTAGAGGCAGTGGAGCTGATCAAGGCCGAACTTGGTGAGCGCCGTCCACAGTTGGAGTCCCTGGGGAAGGTCTTGGAAGCGCAGCGTCTACACCAACGGACGATGTTCGACATCGAGATGATGCGAGAGATCGGTTACTGCCACGGTATCGAGAACTACGCTCGACATTTATCCGGTCGTGCGGAAGGGGAACCACCGCCGACGCTTCTCGACTACCTTCCGTCTGATGTACTGACCGTCGTTGACGAAAGCCATCAAACCGTCCCTCAGGTGCGTGGGATGTTTCATGGCGACCGCTCTCGCAAAGAGGTGCTGGTCAATTTTGGGTTTCGTCTTCCCTCTGCGCTTGACAACCGGCCATTGAATTTCGACGAGTGGAAAGACCGGGTCGGACAGGTCGTTTTCGTGTCGGCGACCCCTGGCCCTTATGAGCTGGCCAGCAGCGGGGGAGCTGTCGTTGAGCAGATCATTCGCCCCACCGGTCTGGTTGACCCCGGGGTCGACGTGCGTCCAGTCAAAGGACAGGTCGACGACCTGCTGCACGAGATACGCCGGCGAGCGGAGCGCGGCGAGCGGGTGCTGGTGACCACCCTGACGAAGCGGATGGCCGAGGACCTGACTCAGTTCTACCAGGGCCTCGGGGTGCGGGTCCGGTATTTGCATTCCGAGATCGAAACCCTTGAGCGGGTGCAGATTTTGCGGGACTTGCGTTGCGGTACGTTCGACGTCCTCGTGGGTATCAATCTGTTGCGAGAGGGACTCGATTTGCCGGAGGTGTCGCTGGTCGCGATTCTTGACGCCGACAAGGAAGGGTTCCTACGCTCATCGGGCGCTCTCATCCAGACAGCGGGTCGTGCGGCGCGTCACGTTGAGGGATCGGTGATCATGTATGCGGATGTCGAGACCGATTCGATGCGCCGAGCGCTCGATGAAATGAATCGACGTCGAACGTTGCAGCAGGAGTTCAACCTAAAAAATGGGATCACACCGGAGTCGATCGTGAGGGAGATTGACGACGTGCTCTCGAGCGTATACGAGCGTGACTACGTCACCGTACCTGCCGTGCCAGAAGCGGCTGAAGAATTTTCGAGTGCGGCTGAACTAGAGGCCCACATCAAGTCTCTCGAAGCCGACATGCGGGGGGCCGCGGCCAATCTCGAGTTTGAGCGCGCGGCGCTGCTGCGCGATAAGATCCGAACGCTTCGCAGTCCAGGGCAGGCTTTTTTCTGAGGTGGTACGGGCGCGTACCGCGTGACCAGGCAGCCGGAGTAATACTCCGAGGGTTGCGCGTCGCGCGACGAACGAGTGTGAGATGATGGGCGTAGGAGTGTGTAAATGGCAAGAGATTCAGACGGACATGCGGGCGCGGTCTTGATGGCGTTCGTGCTTGGTGCGGTAAGTGGAGCCGCTGTGGCGCTGCTTTGGACACCGAGTACGGGCGAAGAGACTAGGCAGTTGCTAAACGAAAAGGCCCGCGAGGGCCGAGACCGAGCGACCCACGCGGCAGAGCAAGGACGTGAGTTTGTGGGCCGCCAACGCAACACGATCGCTACCGCGATTAGTCGGGGACGAGAAGCCTACGAGCGGCGCTCTAAGACTGACGAAACGAACGAGGCTCCGGCGTGATTGACTGGCCGATCCTGCTTCTCGCCGTGATTGCGGTGTCGACGGTGATCATGGCACTGGTCCAGATTGGCATGATCATTTATGGCGCGCGCTTGGCGCGTCGCGTCGACTTGGTCGTCGGCCGGGTCGAACAGGAAATCGATCCGGTACTGGGAAAGGTCCAGGAAATCAGTGCAGACGCGGCTCGGGCGACGAAACTGGCGGCCACGCAGGTGGAACGCCTTGACCAGGTCATGGCGAGACTGGCACGGCGGGTCGAAGAAACGGTTGACGCGGCGAAGGTGATCGTGACCCCGGCTCGTCTGGGATTGGGGCTGCTCGACGGGCTACGAGCGATCTTTGCTGCGGATTCAAGATCCGGTGATGGACAGACGACTGGCGCCGAGTCAAAGGAGAAGGAAGACAACGAGGCCTCGTTCGTCGGATGAGCGGTGGGTTTGCTCTCCGGTAGTTC
>DQEK01000179.1:0-209 GCA_003533545.1 Acidobacteriota bacterium
GGCTTCGATCCCTACGAAAGAGGCTAGCCACCCACGGCGGCGTGGTGCTACAAGTCGGCCAGCCGTCCGGTACTGTCCGTCACCTGGTCAACGTGAACGCCCACCTTTTCAAGCAGTGTCACCCCAAGGTTCATAAACGGCGTGTGCAATGCGTACTGCACATGTCGGCCGCCGGCCAACTGACCGCAGCCCCCGCCGACTAGAGTCAC
>DQEK01000179.1:582-2286 GCA_003533545.1 Acidobacteriota bacterium
CCGTAGAGAATGATGCTGTGATCCAGCAAGGTGCCATCACCATCCTGGGTACTGTGCATCTTCTCGACGAACCTCGCGAACAGCGACATCTGATGGGTATTGATTTTCGTGTACTGCTCAATGTTGTGCGGATTGAGCTGGTGATGCGACACGCTGTGATGCGCCTCTGGGACGCCAATATTCGGGTACGTGCGTCCGCTCAACTCTCGCGCCATTTGCGTGCAGCTTACCCGTGTCACATCAGCCTGGTAGGCCAGGACAAGCAAGTCGAACAGCAAGTCCACGTGGTCATCGTATGCCTCTGGCACACCACTTGGCTGCGCCACAGGCGGCAGCGGAGTGTTCTCGTTGTTTGCCTCCGCCCGCTGGATCCGGCGTTCGATCTGCCGCACCGAGTCAAGATAGTCTTCCACCGCGGTTCGATCCCGCAGACCCAGTCGGCGTTCCAGACGACCGATACTCTCCGTGACCGAATCGAGGATGCTGCGATCGGTCTGCATTTGCGCCAATCGAGCCTCGACGCTACCTCCATCGCCGAACAACCGCTGGAACACCACCCGAGGATCGCGTTCGTGCGGCAGTGGCGTAGTGGCAGTGCGCCAGGAGGTCGAGTTTTGGTAGGTACAGCTGTAACCGTTTTCACAGTTGCCCACCGTAAAGTTCGAATCGGTGGTCAGTTGAAGCGACCGCAACGAGGTCTCGGCACCCAGTTGATCGGCCGCGTACTGGTCGATGGTTTTACCAGCCCTGATATCGGCACCTTCTGTACGTTTCGGTAACACACCGCTCAGCCACCCACCGTGGGCCCGAGTGTGCACTCCCCCACCCTCGTTGGGACTGACAACGCCATTGTTGCTCAGCCCGCTGACGACAACCATCTGGTCGCGAAACGGCTCAAGCGGTCGAAGAATCGGCGTGATCTCAAATCCACGTCCACCACCACCGACCGGATGAAAGTTCGGCAGAAACATGCCGTTGGGAGCGTAGATAAACCCCAGACGCGGGATCGGATTCGCCGGTGTCCGAGACGTCGCCGTCAGGGCCGGGGCCATCGCGTCGAGAAACGGCAGCGCGACGGTCGCGCCGATGCCTCGCAATACGGTTCGTCTAGGGAGCGCCTTCTTGGTGACGATCATGACTCGCTTCTCCTATGTAGGAACGGATAGCTGTTCACAATACCGGTAAGGATCGCATGCATCCCGTAGTCGTGGGCCGCCGCCTCCCGTACGATGCGACGCACGGCTGGCATGTCGTAATAATCGAGTCCACGGCCGAGCGCGTAGGTCAGCATCTTTTCGGTCACGGTCGTGGCAAACCGGTCCGGCCGCTGGACCAACGCGGCCCGTAAGTCGGCGACCCCATCGAACGCAGTCCCGTCTGGCAGCACCCCGGAAGTGTCGAGCACGTTAAACGACTCGTCGACTTCGCGTGACCGTCCAATCGCATCGAACCGCTCCAGCGCAAAACCAGCCGGATCAATCATCGAGTGACAGGCGGCGCACACGGGGTTGGCCCGATGTGCCGACATCCGTTCCCGCAGCGTGGCCACCTTGGCCTGGGTCTTTTTGTCGTCCAGCGCGGGGATATTGGGCGGCGGATCCGGCGGCGGAGTGCCGAGAATGTTGTTCAGGATCCACTTGCCCCGCAGCACAGGCGACGTGCGAATCGCGTGCGACGTTAAGGTCAAGATGCTGCCTTGTCCCA
>DQEK01000179.1:2664-3251 GCA_003533545.1 Acidobacteriota bacterium
TGCACGTTCGGCACGTTGTAGTGGCCGGCCAGTCGCTCATTGAGGAACGTGTAGTCCGCTGTCAGCAGATCAAAGACACTCCGGTCGTTCCGAACAACACTGTCGAAGAACAGTTCGGTTTCTTGAATCATCGCCTGCCGAAGCGTCTCGTCGAACGCCAGGGAGTAGGGATCACCTGGACGCACCACGGTTGCCAAGTTCCGGAGCTGTAACCACTGCCCAGCAAAATTGCTGGTCAACGACCCGGACCGCGGGTCGGCAACCATCCGACGTACCTGCCGTTCGAGTGTCGCGGGAGCAGACAACTCGCCGCGCTCGGCCAACGTCAGAAGTTCGTCGTCCGGAATGCTGCTCCAGAGGAAGAACGACAGACGGGAGGCCAACTCAAAGTCGGACACCCGGTAGGGAGTCGCCGGGTCCACGGTCGCTGGATCCGCTTCAATCCGCACCAAAAACTCCGGACTCACCAACAGCCGACGTAAGGCCAGTTCGATCCCAGCATCGAAGCTACCACCGTCGGCTCGACCCATCTCGTAGAACTCAAGCAGCACTGCCAAGTCTGCCTCGGCCACAGGTCCGCGATACGC
>DQEK01000345.1 GCA_003533545.1 Acidobacteriota bacterium
GCTCTTGCCGCTGCCGGACGGTCCGACGATGGATGCCGCGTCACCAGCCGAAAGCGACAGTGAGAGGCCCGACAAAATGGTGAGCTGACCGCGCGGGGTCGTATACGACTTGGTGAGGTTAGTGACTTCGAGCACCCGCGGGCCCCCTACGTCAGCGTGTCACGAAGTGGCCCAATTCACTGAGGGCCAGGTCGCCGCTCTGTCGAGACGCTACTCAGACGGCCAATCCGCCGCGCAAAGTCACGCCAACTACGAAGCTTGCTGAAAGGCCCGCGGCCGGAAGAGGAAGTCGACAATGTTCCCCTCGTGCGGCTGCAACCAGTTCAGCTTGATGGTCGGCACCGGTCCGATGTTCAACCGGTCGATGTTGCGAGCGTCGAGCAAGGCGCGGGTGAACGCCGGGTCTTCCGTCAGACCAGTCGCCACCAGCGTCGTTCCAATCGACTCGATCATTTTGGCTTGCGGACACTCCACAACCGTCACGAACGGGTACATGTATTCCTTCTTGGCCATCGCCACCTCAGGCGAGGCGCAATGCATGACGGTTGGACAGATGTAGTCGCAACGCTCCTTGGATACCAGTCGCCCGTTGGCCTGATATTTGGCCGACACCTCTTCGACACCAGCCTCTTTCAGCGCATTATCGATATCAGCCGAAATCGCGCTCGCTTGCCCTTCCACCGTGAACGCAGCCAGCGCCGCCTCCGGGTCTTCCGGAGGCAACGGCGCAATCGGCCCCAGTCGCGCGGCTATTGCCTCGGCAATCTCTCGTGTATGTCTCGGTGCCCAGATACCCGAGCAATTGATGCACCCGCGCCCACTATTCGTTAGCACGCTGTCAACCATCAGGTCGACATAGTGCTCCCAGTCATCAACCTTGTCCTCACCAATCAAAATTTTGCTGAATCCTGGCCCATGAACCTGTACCCCAGGATTCGCGGCGTACTGTTGAACCGTGGCGGTTCCGCCGAAGATCAAGCTGCGTGCGGTGTTGTTCAGCACCGCAGCACCGACCTCGCCCAGGCCGGGATAGAGCGCAATCGCCTCACGCGGGATGCCCGCCTCAAAGAACGCCTGCGCCATCCGCCACGGAGTCCACGGCTCCTGCGGGCCAGGCTTGAGCACCAACCCAATCTGCAGCGGAATGATCGGTAACCACAGACTGTGTACCCCCGGAGAGTTAGACGGCAGCACCATTCCCAACACCGGCGTAGTGGCCTGGTAGCTGCGCATCACCCCGTCTTCTTCGCCGTAACCGCGGGTAAGGATGTCGTAGTCGAGCTTTCGGGTCAGCGATGTGAGTACCTGGTCAAGATGACTGAGCACGTATTCGAGCTTACCCATGTTCATCCGGCACATGTGCTCGGGGAGCCCCGTGGTGGCCGATTGCTGGCGCACGAAATCTTCCGGGGTCTGGCTGCCGTCTCCCAGCGGCAACTCGGCCGATTTAAAGAGTTCGCCCCCTCTCTTGACCATCGCCAGTAGATCCGCACAGGGAATCTCCCGCAGCGCCTCACGTGCGCGCTCGGATCCCTTCCGCAGGTCTCTCGCAACGATACCCGGATTCGATTGACTGACTTCGGCAACAGGCTCACCGTTAGCGAAGTGATGAACCTGCGTCGTCTCGAGGCTAGTGTACGGCTGTCCCCAGCGAAGAATCGGAAAGTGAATCACAGCTCTCTCATTCCTGACTGAATCTAACGGACCGTTAATACACACCCACCGTGGTCGCCGACGCGAGCCGACTGAACGGCCGGACTCCACTGACCCCGTCCCAGGGATAAAGCTCGCAGGGGGGCTCACGCTCGCCCTCGTCACGCTCCTGGAAACGGGGCACGAAGAACTCTTTCGTTAAAGTGGTCAACATCACTCGACCGCTCTCCCCATAGCCGACCACACGCTCGGCGTTGTCCGGGTCCACCACCTGCAGTACCGCACGGGGCTGAGGGGCGTAGTAGGTGATCTTGTAGCCGTTTTCCGGACCACTGGGCGGGCTGGCCGCTAAACCCATCAGCGTATTGCCATAGGTCGGGGTCATGTAAATCCCGTCCAGCAACTCTTCGTGAGCGAACCGATTCCACTGCGGGGTAAACTCGGTCCCGCCGGCAAAGATACCGGTAATTCCAGTCTCCTTCAGACTCGACCCGTTTTCTTCCAAACGATTCGCCAGCGCCTCCAGCAATTTCGGCGTGGCAAACATGCACTTGATGTCATGGCCCGCCGAGAGCACGGTGACCGCCTGGTCAATAACGTGGTCCTGATAGGCCTTCAGGTGCTCCATCCACCCCTTCTTGATCAGCTTAATGACCCAGCGGGGATCGAGGTCGACGCAGAAACAGATGCCGCCCCGATGCT
The DNA here is from genome assembly GCA_003533545.1 of Acidobacteriota bacterium. Lineage (GTDB taxonomy): Bacteria > Acidobacteriota > Vicinamibacteria > Vicinamibacterales > UBA8438 > DQEK01. The sequence goes on from DQEK01000345.1 coordinate 2,356, forward strand.
GCGCTAGGTGCTCCACAGCCAGCCGCAACCGGCGCGGACCACTCGGGCCCAGCATCAACCAGTTGCTCTCTTTCGGGAAATGCTCGTCCGGCAAGGTGTCTGAGAACAGCTCGTAGTCAATGCGGAAATCCATTTGCGCCACGCGACTCTTCGGGATGCCGGTCGTGCCGCCGGTTTCAAACACGAAGGCCGGTCGGTCGGCGTAGGCTCTTGGTACCCAACGGCGCACGGGACCACCCCGGAGCCATTCATCCTCAAAATGCGGGAATCTGGCCAGGTCACTGAACCCCTGGATCTTTTCGCGCGGGTCCCACCCGGCCTGTTGCGCCCAATTGAGCCAGAACGGGCACCCGGTCTCCGAACTAAAATGCCACTCGATGATCTCGCGCACCCACGCGTCAAGCGCTGTCCCCGCGTCTACTGCTTTCGTTTCAGCCACCGCACTCTCAGTACTCATGAACCTCTGATCTTACACTAGGCTTGGTAAACGCTCCGCCGCCCTGGCCTCCAACATCTCGGCCCGGAGAACACGAACCACCTCAACTCGAATCGCGGACCGGAGAGCGTATCTGGGACGACTGGAACGGCTCTGG
>DQEK01000383.1 GCA_003533545.1 Acidobacteriota bacterium
CATTGTGGCACTACCAGCCGACGGCTCCGCCCTCGCTGCAAGCGCGCCGGTTGACGTAGCTGATTCGACCGAAACGGCAGGCACGTACGCGCTCGACAGCCCGTTGGCGTTTTCCGTCGCGACGATCGCCGGCACCGTCACCGACGCGGACGATCTGCCCATTGAAGGGGCCTGGGTCTTCGCAATGGATGCCTCCAGCATGGGTGGCGGTGGTGGCGGCGGCGGCGGCGGTGGCGGCGGTGGCAACTCCGAGGAAGAAATTCCCGAAGGTTGCGACCCCACTACCGGAGAGGGTTGTGAGGAGTTCATGAGTGCCGAGGGTGCCAAGGGCACCGACGGTTCGGCCTCGACATCGGGTGGCGGCGGCGGTGAAGAAGAAGGCGGTCCGGAGTACTTCTCCATTTCTGACGCCAACGGCGCCTACAAGCTGGGGACTCCTACGGGCAACTGGATCGTGATGAGCTACAACCCGAACACCGGCGAGATGACCGCGCCCGGTATGGATTCCATGGCCACCGTGACCGCCGCTTCGGCGACAACCCCCGAGGCCATGGACATCAATTTCCCGGAAGCGAACGTCTCCGGCACAGTCTTGGATCCCAACGGCGACCCCTACTCCGGGACGTTTGTCATGGCCTTCATGTGCGATGAGTGGGGCCTTGAGGAGATGGGCGAGTGCTGGTTCGCGGGCGAGGGCGGCTTCGGCGACACCGGGGCTGACGGGTCGTTCGTGATGGCAGTGCCCAACGCGGGCGCCTACCAACTCGAGGTTGAGGTGAAGGATGGCGACACCTCGGTTGTCAGATACACCGAGATATTCACGCTCGCCGCGGCCGGCGAAGCCAAGACCACCTGGGGATCACCAGCCTCCGCAACTATCACCCTCTCGGCACCCAACGTGGTCGGCACCGCATTGCATCCCACGACCCTTGAAGGCCTCGACGACGCCTGGGTCATGGCGATCCCTGCTGTCGACAGAGGAGACGGCACCTACGAAGCGAACTGGGCCAGCGGTGCGACGGCCATGGGTCCGACGACGCGCGACGGGACCGGCACGTTCACGATGTCGCTGGCCGAAGGCATGTACTTCTTCGAGTTGGACCCGCCGTGGCGTAACAGCAGCGGGATGATGCGATCGAAGACATTGGTAACCATCGGTTCCGGTGTCAACGAGGTCGAAATCTTTATTGGTGTGCCAAACGTTGCTGGAACGTTCGTAAACGGCGAAGGCGCCCCCATCCAGTGGGGCTTCTTGATGCTATGCGAGGCGAATTCCACCGACTGTTGGCGCAACGCCCCTGCCGATTCTGACGGAATGCAGATCCAGGGCAACATCAACGATGACGGCGCTATCGGCATCTCCATCCACCCCTACTCCGGGGGTGAAGAGGTGATGGGCGGCACTTACAGCCTCATGCTCGAACCAGACCCGTTCCGGAACCAGGGTTCGTCGAAGGTCTACGTCGACATCACTATGAACTCCGACAACACCGGGCTCGAGTCAGCTTCGATAGATGGAACCAGCGTGCTCAATTCTGACGGCACCATCACGGTGGCGGCGGGAGTTCCAAACCTCACGGGCACGGTGGTCGACGCTGCAGGCACCCCGGTGGGAAGCACGCGAGACACCTGGATCGGTGTATGCGCCCACAACAATCTGACCCACACCCACGTGGGCTGTTCTGGCGCAGACACGAGCGGCAACTTCGGCCTCAGCCTTCCAGCCAGCGGCACCTGGCAAGTCAACGTGGAGCCGCCCTGGGGCAGCACCACCTACAGCATGAAGCAGTACACGGTGATCACCGACAGTTCAGAGGCCATCACCTCATGTGTCGACGCCAACAGCGTTGCCTGTACAACGAGTGGTTCCTCCTACCTGTTGGCCCTCGGAACTCCGAACGTCCTCGGAACCGTGAGTGGCTACGAAGGCCGCGTCGATGCCCACCTCGAGGCAATGGTGGGCCAGGACCCGGACGATGACGGCGTCATCGACTGGTACGACTGGGCGAACGGCACGCACCTGGGTGCGAGCGGCTTCGCGCTCCAACTCGACGATGGGAGTTACAAGCTCAAGGCCAACCCGGGTTGGGCGATGTCCGGCGTCTCGGCAGCCGAGGCGTTCATCACGGTCGCAAGTGGTTCCGTTACCGCGGCGACCCAAGGCGGCCAGGACATTCTCAGTGGCGGGGCCATCGGCATGACCTGGGGCACTCCCAACTTCTCTGGCACCGTGATGGCTGGCGCAAGTGCAGCCGCCGAAGCACACGTCGAGATCAAGATCGGCCAGGACGAAAACTCCGACGGCGTCATCGACTGGTACAGGTGGGAGGACTGGGCCAACGCCAACTCCAGCGGCGCATTCGGAGTCTCACTGGCAAGTGCCGGCACCTACCAGATCGAAGCCAGGCCCGGCTGGGGGACCACCGGCTACGCCTCCGTCGCCTATACCGTCGTCACCACCTCGGCCGACTCGACGATCAGCGTGGCTTCGGTGACAGACCCCAACGGTACTGCGGTCACGCCAGGGTCGGATGGTAGTTACACATTGTCCCTTGCCACGCCGAACTTCTCAGGCGTCGTGGTCAAGTCCGACGGATCAGCAGCGTTCGATGCCCACATCGACGTCATGCAGCAAGTCGACCAAGACAGCGACGGACAGTGGGATTACTACGAGTGGGTCAACAGTGACCACGCCAAGCCCGTCACCGTCGAAGGCGTGACGACCGCCAACTTCGCGATGAACATCTCGAATGCCGGGACGTATGAACTCGAGGTATGGCCTTCGTGGACCGACACCGAGTCGGTGCGACGGCGTGTCACGATCACGGCGACGTCCGGTGTCGGCGGAGTTTCGGTGTCGTGCAACGTTGTCGGCGCCTGCGTCACAGCCGAGGGGATCACCACGATCACTCTGGGGTCGTCGAACATCAGCGGCCTGGTCACGGCTTCGGACGGGTCGACCCTGGTCTCCTGGTCGGGCGTCGACGCCCTCTTTAACACGGATGGTGACTCGGGCGGTGTTACCGGCGAGCAGTCAGGTGGCGTCGGCTACGAGGACTTCATCGACTGGTTCAACATCGGAGAAACAGCGGCTGACGCGACCACCAACTTCAGGGGCTACCTGGAGAACGACGGCACCTACCTGTTCAAGGCGTTCCCGAGTTGGACCGACGAGGACAGCCAGAGGACCAGTTTCCTGGTGACGGTCGCCGACAGTGGTGCCACGATCACCTGCGCCAGCCCGTGTACCGCAACGGACAACGTCCTGGCGGTCCAGTTGAGTTCGGGCAACCTGAGTGGCACGATCACAAGTTCCGCCAGCGGCGGTCTGGCCAACGCCATCGTCTTCCTGTACAACGACTCGAACGCCGATGGAAATGCCTCGGCCGACCTGGGAGCCGACGAGTTGGTGCGGGAAAGTGTGACGACGGCAGCTGGCGCCTATTCGCTGCTTGTCGACTCTGGGGAATGCAGCAGCGGACAGGGCAGTTGTGTCATCAAGGTGCAGCCGCCTGCCAACGCTGACGGATCGGCGACCACCGACGCGGTGAGTATTTCGTCCTCGGTAACCGTCAACAACACAGCCGACACTCAGACGCTCGACCTGACCATGACGGCGAACTGAGGTTCTATCGAGACGTAGGGAAGCGAATCACGTTCGACGTTAGGTCGGCAGCCGCGAGGCGGGCGCGACAGATGGGAGGCTGATTGTGACGGGTGCTATTCGAACAGCAAGGACGGGTTCGCGTCTCTTGGCGGCAACCTGTCTGGCAGCCGGCCTGTTGCTGGCCCTTGCCAGCCCAGCCGGTGCTGCCGCGCCCGGTACCCCTGAGGCGCCCACGGCGGTC
>DQEK01000292.1 GCA_003533545.1 Acidobacteriota bacterium
CGGTAGACGGTGTGACACGCTGTGCAACCTTCGCTGATCTCAACTGCAATCTGGCGGGCTCGTGCCCCATCGATCGATGCGCTCGACAGCACGGTGTCGAGCGCATCCAGTCGACTCAGCACCGTGCGTAAGAACGCAATGGCATCTTCACGTTCCTGATCACGCCAGAACGGCACCGTTCTGGCCAGCTGTTCACGCGACCGGATCGCTCGCTCCTTGGCCGTCGTGTAATCGCCCTCAGCAAGCGACGCGCTGGTCCCAGCCACGTTCGGGCCGAGCGCTTTCATTGTCAGGTCTAGGTTGTCAGGCGTGAAGACGGGGTACGGCTTACCCTGCGCGAACACCGCACCCACCACTCCCGTCGTGAGAACAGCAAACAAGAAACTCCGTGACGGTAACCCCTGCATCTTCATTCGGGCGCTACACTTCAAGAACGGTCGCCCGTCACCAGCGAGCGAAAGGGCACTGGGCTCCGCTGACTCGCTCGACCTGAGCGACAGACCGATCACCAGATTCCGAGAAAGGCCACGCCTACCCGACCCTCGATCCCGTTACACCCCGGTTAAGCGATCGAGCTGGCCCGTGCTGTCACCGAAGGCCTCCGCTGTCACGCCGAGCTTCTCCAGAATCGTGACGTGCAGGTTAGCCAAGGGCGTGTTCTCCGGATAGCGAATGTAGCGTCCCCCCGTGATGCCGGTGTTCTTACCCCCAACCAGAGCAATCGGCAGGTCGTCGTGAAAATGGGTGTTGCTGTCGCTAATACCGGTGCCGTAAAGAAGCAACGTGGAATCAAGCATCGAGCCGTCACCTTCGGGAATCGCGTCGAGCTTGTCCACGAGATACGCAAACTGCTGCAGGTGGTACTCGTTGATCTTATGCAACCGCTCGAGTTTTGCCGGCTCGTCCTGATGATGCGAAAGGGGATGATGTGAATCCGGCACGCCGATCTCGGGATAAGCCCTACCACTCACCTCGCGCGCCAACATGAATGTGCTGATGCGGGTTAGGTCCGTCTGGTAGGCAAGGGCCAAAAGGTCCATCTGTAACTTCGCATGCTCAGCGTAGTCACTCGGCACCCCGACTGGTTGGTCGACAACAGGAAGCTCGCGGGTGCTCTGAGCCTCGGCCATCGAGATGCGTCGCTCAATGTCTCGTACTGACTCGACGTACTCGTCGAGCTTCAACCGATCGCCGGGATCGATAAGACGCTCGAGTCCGTGCAACTCCTCGCGGACAAGGTCCAGAATACTGCGATCGCGCGCGATCCGCGCGAGACGGGCCGCGGGGTCGGTGCTGCCGCTCGTGCCGAATAATCGCTCGAACACCGCTCGCGGGTCGTTCTCGATCGGGAGTGGCGTAGTTGGAGTCCGCCACGCAATCGTGTTCGTGTACGCGCAACTCGCACCCCCGTCACAATTGCCCACCATGGCATTCGACTCGATCCCCAACTCGATCGAGGCTAGTTGGGTCTCCTTCGATAGTTCACGGGCCGCGACTTGGTCCATCGACACGGCGGCCGACACATCAGCGCCGGTGGTCACCCTGTAGGGCACACAAGTCAGAAACGTACCCGCGGACCGCGAGTGATCGCCACCACCCTTCACCAAATTGGCCGCTTCGTCGTCAAGCCCTCCGCAAATAAGCACGCGATCCTTGAACGGCGCCAGCGACCGCAAGGTCTGCGGCATCTCACTGAGAGGCCCCTCCGTCGTCGGGTACCAGTAGGGCATCGACATGCCATTGGGGACGTAAAACACCCCGAACCGCTTCACCGGCGCGGCAGCCGTCCGGCTCTGCGCTGTTAACGCCGGGACCATGCCGTCAAGCAACGGTAAGGCAATCGCAGCGCCGAGCCCACGCAAGACGGTGCGGCGAGGAAGGTGGGTCTTGGTAATGAACATATGGGAAGTCCCTAGGGCTTTAGCACCCTGTCACTCTCGGTCAACAGTCACGTCCGCCGGGTTAGGGGCACGGCGCATCTGAAACTGGTCGCTCTGCGCGATCGCAAGCACCAAGGACGACCAGCGATAATCTTCAGCCCCGAGCTCGCGCACGATCCGTCGCAATGTCGGCGCATCGTAGTAGTCGACACCGCGCCCGAGCGCATAGATCATCATTTTCTCGCTCACCGCGCGTGTGAATTCATCACCTGATGCCAACAGCGCTTCCCGAAATGCACGTTGGCTGTCGATGGTATAGCCGTTCCAAGTAATAGTCGCGTCGATCTCTGCACCGCCATCCCGATCACGCCAGCGACCAATCGCGTCGAAGTGCTCCATCGCAAACCCCAGCGGGTCCATCTTTGCGTGGCAACTTGAGCAAACGGGACTACTCCTGTGCTGTTCCATTCGTTCTCGAAGTGATGTTGGGGCACGACGATCGTTCTCGGCCAGCGGTGGCACGTTAGGCGGGGGCGGCGGGGGCGGCGCTCCAAGCAGCGTCTCGAGCACCCACTTTCCGCGCAGTACCACTGACGTCCGATTCGCATACGAGGTCACGGTTAACAGACTTGCCTGACCCAGCAGTCCGTGCCGTCGATCATCTTCCCAGGCGTACCGGCGAAAGTGACTGCCATACAAATCGTCAACACCGTAGTGCCGCGCGAGCTGCTCGTTGAGAAACGTGTAATCGGCACGCAATAAGTCTTGAACGGGCCTATCCTCTAGCACCTGACTGCGAAAGAACAGTTCGGTCTCCTGCACCATTGCTTTGCGGAGACTGTCATTAAATCCCGCGAACAGCGCTCCATCCGGGTCCTGCGAAAAGATGTTGCGGACCTGCAGCCACTGTCCGACAAAGTCGTCCATGAATCGCGTCGCCCGCGGATCGGCCAGCATTCGCCGTACCTGGGCAGCCAGGTTTCCGGCTTCGTTTAGTTCCCCTCGCTCGGCCAGATCGAGCAATTCATCGTCCGGAATACTCCTCCAGAGAAAAAACGACAGCCGCGACGCCAACTCCACATCGCTGAGCCGATAAACGGCACCAGCACGCGTATCGATCGGCCTCCGCTCGACCCGCATTAGAAACCCGGGCATCGCGAGTAATGCCTCCAGC
>DQEK01000062.1 GCA_003533545.1 Acidobacteriota bacterium
GAACGCCTCAGTCCGCCGACGGCACAGCTCCAATTTGGCGCATCAGTGACAGTTCGTCGAAATTTTCCCATTCCTCGACCAGTCGCCCATTCTCCAAGCGACTGATTGTGATGCCGGTAAACATAATCGAATTACCCGTTGGCTGGATCCCATCGAACTCCCCGCTGTGTGTGGCTCGAGCGGTCCACCGTGTGACGACCTGATCGCCGTCGCTCATCTGATCCTCAACGGTAAAGTCCACGTCTGGGAACGCAGCCGTATAGACACCCAGCAGTTCCCGCATCCCGTCACGACTCGTGATAGTCACGCCTCCAGGTCCACGCCAGACATAATCCTCCGCGTGGAGTTCATTCATGAGCTCTACGCGTTTCTTGCTATAGATTTCGTCGAACCACCGCCGCACAATAGCCCTATTCGCTTCTGACACAGCGTCCCTCCTCTGCGTGTGACACACTTCCTCTGATCACGCTTTCCAATCCAGGAACACCTGATTCGGTGGAGGCGGTTCTTGTGCCCCACCTATCCCATGGGCCCCCTTGAGGATGGCCTCCGCGAACCAGCGGTCAAACGGCGCGCCAGAAGCCAAAATTCTTGAGATAATTTCGTCCGGCTCGTCCGCCTCCAAGCAGACGACCACGAAGTCACCCTGGGGCGTTGACTGGAGGCTCGCGATCTCCCTGGTAACGCCTAGGCGGCGCCGTGACTCCTCGTACTCAGACTTGCGGGAGCCGGCTATCTCTTGGGTCGCTTGTTTCCAGGCTTCAGTTTTCCCAGGCAAAATCGGCGCTGCGAATGTGGCAACTGGCATCTCGACTCCTCCTCCGTACAAGAACTAACGCGTGACTGACGGGCAACCGATTGATGACTATCGAGCTAGCGTAGCCATCTTTATACCCCGAAGGAAGGGTCTCGCGTCTGCTGGAGCCACTCAGCAATGTGGTTCCAACTCAGAGCGCTGTGGGATTCCACCATGGACCACCTACGGCCGAGGCCCTATCACGACCCGCGCGAGACGGCGCCGGTCAGCCTGCAACTCGTCGTCTCCAGCCGGCATCCCGCCGACCGAGAGCAGGTAGGCGATGACATCGATGTTCTCCTGGTCCGTTAGAGAGCCCGGGTTGTCTTCCGGCATGGTCGCTCGGGTGTATGCGAACAGGGTGGCGAGCGACCTTCCCTCCCACACCCGGACGAATCTCGCCCGTGCCAATGGCGGGGTGGACCGCATGTCCGGGTCGTCTGGTGCGCCATTCAGCCTACGGCCGTGACAGAACGTACAGGCCCCCATATACAGTGCCTGCCCGCGCGTCACCTGTGCCTCAGTGAATACGCCATCCCACACAGACGACATCGGGCCCACTTCCCCGAGGTCCTCTAGCACCGCTGTCACTTCTTCTGTGGTCACACCGCCAAAGTCATTCGTCCACGCGTTGCGGATGTAGTGCACCAGCGACGACATCTCCTCCGGGGTCAGTGCGGGAAACGGTGGCATGCGCCTTGTGCCCGCGTTGATACGACGGACTATCCGTGCCGAGTCGCCGAGCTGATCGTTCGCACTCAAGGCCGGGAACGCGGGCGGGGCGCCGGCACCAGACTCCTGGTGACAAAGCACGCAGTGCTGCTCGTAGAGTTGCTGGCCTTGCCCGGATTCCAGCTGCGCCATGACCGTCGGAGCGATGACAAACGTGAGACTGAACGCACCGACCATGAGCTTCAACATCAGAGGCTCTCTCCCATCTCTTAGCAGGGTCTGGAATCAGCGCCAGATGTCAGCGTCAGAGAGCTCTCGGTCAACAGCGAGATCCGCCTTTACGGTGAGGTCCGCCTTCACGTCACAATCGCTGCGATACGGGAAATACTTCTTTCCGGAGACAAAGAGTCTGTACTCGCCTGCTGGAACCCTCACTTTTGCCATGCCTTGCTCGTCTGTGAAAGTCCTGTAGGGGTGCGCCACAACTTTGGCCCCTTCGACGGGCACCTGACTTTCCACGTCTACAGCAACGACCGTCAAGACGCAGTCTGGAGCGGGAACGGCTCTGACGCCGAAACGCGCGATGCCTTCGGCGTGCCGAACCTCCGTGAGGTTGTTCACCGACGCCCTCGCTTCCCACGTGTACAGGCCCTCCGAGTCCGGAGCGTTCAGCTCCACTAGCACATAGTGAAGCCCAACCGTGTCACGCCAGGGCCGTTTGCTCGTTACAGCCGACGCCCGCGTGCTCCCGTCGTGGTCACGCACCTCGACCGTCCAGCCGTCGAGTCGGCACTCAGACGAGCATTTGACCCCCACCTTGACGCTGAACGTTTCTCCACATTCGATCGTCGCCGGCACCTCCCAAACGACAATCCTCGTGCTGTGCAATTCGATCTCGTGGGTCAGTTCGTCGTCTTCGGTCATATAGGGTGCCCCCGGTGGCCTAGGAGCGCCACCGAACATCACGATTCGGACTAGCTGGACGGCTCTTCGACGGCATGCGTGCCGGCGATGTAGCCGTGCACGTGACCTTTGCCCAGGCCATGCTTGTTGAAGCCTCCCACAGCCTCGCCTCCCGCATAGAGACCCGGAATGACCTGGCCCTGCATGTCCACGACTTGTTGTCGGCCGTTGACCCGCAAGCCGCCGTAGGAGTCGTGCCAGATCACCATGATGGAGAGTGCATAGAACGGCGGCGCCACAATGGGACTCATCGGCGCTTCTGCCTCGCGCTCGAAGTCGGGGTCGACGCCGGCTTCCACGTAGCCGTTCCAGCTGGTCACGGTATCGGCCAAGTAACTTAGCGGTACCCGCTGGAACTCATGCCCCTCGTACATTCTTTCGGCCAGCTCTTCGATGGTATCGGCACGGAAAAAGTAGCCATTGTCTGACACGTAGGGGTAGCGCAGTTCCCACCCGTT
>DQEK01000454.1:0-2057 GCA_003533545.1 Acidobacteriota bacterium
TAGCCTTCGTAGCTGCGGACACCGCGGTAGCGGCGGCGAAACAGCTCCGCTTTGGCGACATCGCGACTCGCATAGCTGCACGTAACGTCGCCACGCAGTCGCTTAAGGTGGCGGTTATGCACACCGGTAATGAAACCGCACCCCAGGAACGCGATATGGACTGGTCCCGTCGTCATGATGCAGGTTGGATATCTACTCCGATCGATTCAAACACTCACTTCAACTCAGTGGTCACCACACGTAAAAACAACCGATTGTCAGTCGCGGACCACACGATGGACGGCACCAGAACCGAGACCGCAGCACACCCCGGCCGGAAATGGCAATGACCATGAGGGGGGAAACCCTAATGGCCCGGCCTGGCCGGTGGGACAGACACGGCTTCGTCGACCGATGCCTCAAGTAATTCGCGAATGTAGTAAGTCGGTTTGCCTTGTGATTCGTGGTAGGTCCTCGCCTGCATCTCGGCCAGCAACCCTAACGTCACAAGTTGGACCCCGGTAAACACAAGCAAGATCCCGAACAGGAGTAGAGGGCGATTGGCAATCGCCTCACCACCGAACAGCCGGAGGTAGGCCAACCACCCGGTCACGGCGGCACCGGCCACTCCCATCAACAATCCGATCAGGCCGAAGATCTGTAAAGGGCGGGTGGAGTAACTGAGTAAAAACTTCACCGTGGCCAAGTCCAAAATCACCCGGACCGTCCGAGAAATCCCGTACTTCGACGTGCCATGGCGACGCGCACGATGATTGACGACAACCTCAGCAACCCGCACACCTTGCTCACTGGCGATCGCCGGAATAAACCGATGCATCTCCCCGTAGAGCCTGAGCGACTTGACCACCTCAGCCCGGAAGACTTTCAACGAGCAACCGTAGTCGTGTAATTTGACTCCCGTGGCCCGCGAAATCAGCGCATTAGCGAGTCTTGAAGGGAGGCGCCGAGATAGCCACGGGTCCTTCCGCTCCATTCTCCAACCGCACACGATGTCATAACCCTCTTCGAGCTTCTCGACCATACGAGGAACGTCCCGCAGGTCATTCTGAAGGTCACCATCGGCCGTGACGATCAAGCGCCCGCGGGCCCGTGCGAATCCGGCGGCGAACGCCGCGGTTTGTCCAAAATTTCGCCTTAAGCGGACAACACGTACGCGGGGATCAACAGCGTGGATCGAGGCGAGCTTTTCAAAGGTCCCGTCAGTGCTCCCATCGTCGACGAAGACCACTTCGAAACCACGTCCCCAAGCCTCCAACGTCTTGGTCAGCTCAAGATACAACGCGTCGACGTTGGCAGCTTCGTCTAGGAGGGGAATAACGACCGACAGCTCTGGACCCATCAAACGCGCTGAAATTATAGGTTCACAGACGCCGCGACGTCAATACAAGTTGTTGTGCTAATGCAGGTTACACGTGTGATGACGAGCCGGTCAGCGGTAGATTTACGGACTCTTAAGCAAATGTGCCCGGCCTCAGATTGACCGTGCAACAACTCTGGTTATCCGCGACAGAGGACGGCCGACTAGACAAATAGTGCCGCAGAACAAACCCCGTGTCAGTGACGTGCTACGAAGCGGTTTCAGACCGTCCGGTTTAATGCCGAGACGCGATCACCGCGAGCATATCGTCGTGAATCAAAGCGTTCGATGCTACGATCTGCCCGCAATCGGTATCGAACAGGCTACCGTCAAATCGCGTCAACCTGCCCTTCGCCTCCTCTACCAGCAGACTGGCGGCCGATAGATCCCACGGGTGCAGCCCCTGCTCCCAGAATCCGTCGAATCGACCAGCGGCCACGTAGCACAGATCCAGCGCCGCCGATCCGAGTCGTCGTACCGCGCGGGCACGCGTGAGGAACCTACCGAAAAGTTCGACCACTTCATCTGCTTTCTCATGAACGTCGTAGGCGAATCCAGTGCAGAGCATGGAATCCAGCATCATCGTCGTCCCAGAGACCCGTATCGGCACGCCGTTCAGCCAAGCACCAACACCGCGTTCAGCCGTAAACAGTTCGCGACGAGTCGCGTCGAACACCGCCCCGACTTCCGGAATCCCGTC
>DQEK01000454.1:2440-3506 GCA_003533545.1 Acidobacteriota bacterium
TCAACCGGGTCAAACACCCAGCGGTGACGGTCTCCAGCGCCTGACTCGTTTTTGAATTCCTCGCCTAGCACGACGTGGCCAGGGAACCGGGTGGCGATCGTTTCTCGACACATCCGTTCGACCTCCAGGTCGACCTTCGTGACAAGATCGATCGTCCCCTTCTTACCGATACCCAGGTCACCACCGACGTAGCGACGCTGTATAGCGCCAGCACGTAGCACTACGTCGATGGCAGTGGCCAGCCACGCGGGCGGATGAGACATTTCGAATCTGGTACGTGGCGACAGGGTCAGGCGCCGACGCCACCAGCTTTCGTGACCATCACGACCTCCATGCCGCCGGTTGGACAACGACGAAGGATCACATCGTCCATGAAGTTCCGCATAAAAAAGAGACCCCGGCCGCTTGAACTCAGCAAATTCTCCGGGGCGAGTGGATCAGCCACTTCAACCGGGTCAAAACCCTCGCCTTGATCAACGACCCGCACCCTCAACTGGCGTGGAGCGATTGCCGGGACTAGGCCAAACTCAACCGTCACGAGTTTTTCTTCAACACGGCGGTTTCCGTGTTTGATGGCATTAACGACCGCCTCCTGCACAGCGACACCCACCCAATGGAGAGAATCGTCGTCGAGTCCGACAAGACGCCCCAGTTCGTCCCCGACGACCTGCACAAAGTCCAGCATGTCCAGATGGCTACGGAACTCGAGGCGCACGAGGTTACGGACTTCCACGGAGGGGGGATCAGCATTCATCGACCGATACCTAGTACCACAACTGCACCACGATCGACCGTCCCAGAGCCCTCGTGGCCGCAAAGACGACCCGCGTACGATAACGCCCGTAATCCGGTCAGCGCAAGCGCCCCCCCCGGAACCTCTCCACAAGTCTTGGAGTCGGTGCCGTGCAGGGTCGAATGGTGCGGAACGCTTTCCACGGACTGTTATAGTGCTGTCATGGCGTCGGTTGTCGTCCGGCCGGTTTCGTGTGTACGCGGCCGCATTACAGTTCCTGGCGACAAATCTATTTCCCACCGGTACGCGCTCCTGGCCGCCCTCGCAAGTGGA
>DQEK01000401.1:0-1793 GCA_003533545.1 Acidobacteriota bacterium
AGTGCTCTTTCCTCGATTTTCATGGAGACTCCTCACTCCGTTCCAGCGCCCACAAGTCAGCGGCCGACAAGCGCGCGACCGTAAGGCCCCATTCCCCTGGAGTTTAATCGTTCCGTGAACGAGCGCAAACCGTACTATGAACCTTGGGTACTGTCAAATGAACCCACCGACGTCGGAGATACCATCCCTACTCAGACTCACGCCGCAGCTTCTTCCGTGACCGCTTCCTAGCGAGCGCCTGTTTAGCACGTCGTTTGTCGCCGGGTTTAAGGTAGTACGAATGCTTCTTGATGTCCTTGATGATGTCTTCCTGCTGCACCTTGCGTTTAAACCGGCGCAACGCGCTTTCGACAGACTCGCTTTCCTGCACCTTGACCTCAGCCAAACTTTCCCCCACCTCCCTTGCTCGGTGAACGCGGCGCTCTTCGTGGCGTGCGGCCAACGCTGGGTTCGTGCCTCGTAGCACGGACATGCTAGGCTACCAGCCCTCGGCTGGCGCTGACCAGACCTGACGGGAACCGAATCCCGGCTGGCCGCGGGTGCCACGGTCACCCATCGCCGACGCAGTCGAGAATAGTAGGCCGAACGCGCAAGCACCGTCAATGTTCATTGCCGGCCCGCTGGCCGTTTGTGCTTTTTCGAGGGTAGCTTGCGGCAGAGGGTTGTTACCGTATGAAGGTACTTGTTGTCGGGAGTGGGGCACGAGAGCACGCGCTGGCTTGGAAACTGGGCCGTGAGCGCGGCGTCACAGAGGTCGTGTGTGCACCGGGTAATGCCGGTACCCGGCAACAGGCGTGTGCCCGTTCACTTGACGTGTCTGATCCCGCTGCGGTGTTGGCGCTGGCTGAAGCCGAGACGGCTGACCTGACTGTTGTTGGTCCGGAGTTGCCTCTAGCTCTCGGCGTACAGGATCTGTTCACAGCGCGCGGGCTGCTCTTGTTTGGCCCTACGCAGATGGCAGCCCAGCTAGAGTCCAGTAAGTCGTTCTCAAAGAACTTCATGGTCCGTCACGGCGTACCGACCGCGCGTTTCCGGGTGTGCGACACGCCGGAGGCTGCGATCGAGGCGGTTTCCTGCGGGGAATTCGGATTTCCGGTTGTCATCAAGGCCGACGGATTGGCCGCCGGCAAGGGGGTGACTGTGGCGCCGGACCGCGCCGCAGCGGAACTGGCGGTGCGCGAAGCGATGATCGCTGATCGGTTCGGTTCAGCAGGTCGTCGGGTCCTGATTGAGCGGTGCCTTGTGGGTCCAGAAGCCTCGTTTTTTGCGATATGTGATGGGCGCCGAGCGCTGGCGTTGCCGACCGCGCAGGATCACAAGCGTGCCTACGACGGAGACAAGGGGCCGAACACGGGTGGTATGGGGGCGTTCGCACCAAATCCGTTGGTGACGCCGGACCTTGAGCGGCGAATTCAACGGGAAATCATCGATCCGGTACTTGACGGAATGTCTGCGGAAGGACACCCGTACCGGGGATTTCTCTATGTGGGGCTCATGCTTACCGTCGAGGGACCGCAGGTGATTGAATTTAACGTGCGTTTGGGAGATCCCGAGGCGCAGGTGGTACTGCCGATGGTGGAGGATGAATTGGCGCCGGTGCTCGAAGCGGCAGCGCGTGGCACACTGGAGACGGCGTCTCTTGCTCGGAGCAGTGATTGCTACGTTGGTATAGTCCTGGCTTCGGGGGGCTACCCGGGGTCCTATCAAACTGGTGCCCAGATTGAGGGGCTCGAGGCAGCGTCGGTCTGTGAAGACGTGCTGGTATTTCACGCTGGTACGGAACTTCGAGATGG
>DQEK01000401.1:2083-10498 GCA_003533545.1 Acidobacteriota bacterium
GTGCTGGTATTTCACGCTGGCACGGAACTTCGAGATGGCGAGGTCGTGACAACTGGCGGTCGGGTACTGACGGTCGTGGCGCGGGGTGGCAACATGGCCGAAGCGATCGACCGCGCCTATACCGCGGAATCACGAATCACGTTTGTCGACAAGCAGGTGCGTACGGACATTGGCCGTACGGCCACAGAGGCGGATTTTGGTCCGGAGGAGACGGCGTATGAGTGATCTGCAGGTTCAGATCTTAATGGGGTCCGGGTCGGATGCGGACGTGATGCGCAACACCGTGCGCACGTTGCGTGAGCTCGGGGTGGAGTGTGAAATGACCGTCGCTTCCGCTCACCGCTCGCCGGACCGGGTGAGGCAGGTTTTGGCCGAGGCGCATGAGCGAGGGGTGAAGGTTTTTGTGGTGGGGGCAGGGGCGGCCGCACATCTGGCCGGGGTGGTGGCCGCGCACACGGTTCTACCGGTGATTGGAGTCCCGATCGATTCGTCGCCGCTCGGCGGATTTGACGCGCTTCTGTCGACAGTGCAGATGCCGCCCGGGGTACCGGTGGCAACTGTCGCGGTCGGGAAGGCGGGTGCCACCAATGCCGCTGTACTGGCGGCCCAGATTCTTGCCGTGGGCGATCGGGAGATTGGTGCCCGTCTCGCCGATTACCGGCGTGGTCTTGCGGAGAAGGTCGACCGCGCCGCGGCAGACCTTAAAGAAATCTAGAGACCCGTCCGAGTGCTTGGCACCGGGAGGCGAGGTCATTTTTCGTCCAGCAGCGTCAGTAACAGGGCCTTTTGTGTGTGCAACCGGTTCTCAGCTTGGTCGAAGACTGCCGAGCGAGGGCCGTCAAGGACATCCGCGTCTACCTCTTCGCCACGATGGGCAGGTAGACAGTGCATGAAGATGGCCTCGTCGTCTGCCTCGGAGAGGAGTGTTTCCGTTATTCGGAATCCCTCGAATGCCACTCGGCGATCAGGAGCTTCCGTTTCTTGTCCCATTGAGGTCCACGCGTCGGTGTACACGGCGTCGACCCCCTGCGCAGCCTCCACTGGATCTCGTAGTTGCACTACTTTAGCGCCGTGTCTGGCGGTCCGTCTGGCGGCGGCCAGGGTGCTCTCAGGCAAGCCATATCCCTCGGGCGACGCCAGGCGTAGGTTGAGTCCTAGCATCAATGCCGCGTGGGTTAACGAGGTGGCGACATTGTTCCCGTCGCCGATGTAAGCAAGCGTCCGACCACGTAGCGATCCACAACGCTCGAGCACAGTCAGGCAGTCGGCGAGGGCTTGGCAAGGATGTTCTTCGTTGGTCAGGGCATTGATAACGCGAAGGTGTGTTGTGGCCTTGACGAACTCGTTCAGGCGCGACTGTTCAAAGGTGCGGATTGCCGCCACGGAGACCCATCGCTCGAGCGTTCGCGCCACGTCCGCCAGTGTTTCACGGGTGCCGAGGGCGTCGGCAGACGGCGGGCAGGTGACGTGACCGCCTAGTTCTCGCATGGCGATCTCAAAACCGGTTCTAGTACGTAGGGACGGCTTGTCGAACAGTAACGCCATTGAATGCCCAGCTAACGCCTGGGCGGTCGGCGCGTGGGATCCGAGACGGCGTTCTCGTTTTAGCCTTAGCGCCAGGGTGAGGCAGGCTTCGAGCGCCTCCGCAGTTAAGTCCAGCACCGAGAGATAAGTCCGACCCACGAGCGACGATTTTGAGGGCGGGTCTGCGTTACCGATGGGCGTAGTGTTCATGTGTAGTAGGGCGGAGAAAAATGCGTTCTCGTCCCGGTCTCCTGGGAAGCTGGGCGTGCGCCCACTAAGTTCGGTAATCCGCGTTGATGCGCACGTATTCGGCGCTGAAATCACATGTCCAAATGGTCGCCTGTTCGGAGCCGCCGACCCCTAGGTCGACCGAAATGGCCACCTCGGTTCCTTTGAGATGGGCGGCGGCGGCTGGTTCCCGGTCTGAAAACACTGTTTCTTTTGTGAACAACACCACATCGCCAATGCGAACACTGGCGCCGGCGAGATTGAAGTCAACTCCCGCTCGACCAGCGACTGCTATGAGCCGACCCCAATTTGGGTCACCGCCGTGTATCGCCGTCTTGACGAGCGGCGAATTCGCGATGGCGCGTGCTCCTTGTCTGGCATCCGCTTTCGATCGGGCGCCGGTGACGGTGATATCTACCAGTTTGGTTGCGCCTTCACCGCCTTTCACGATCGCGAGCGCAAGTTCCCGACAAACCGCACGTACCGCGCCAACGAACTCGCGGTAGTCGTCTTCTCTGACGCGTACCCCGGACTCGCCGCTGGCCAGCAACAGCACCATGTCATTCGTCGAGGTGTCACCGTCGACGGTAATCGCGTTGAAGGTGTCCGCCGCGGCGTCCACCAGTGCGCGTTGTAGGAGCGTTGGAGCGATATCGGCGTCCGTAGTCAGGAACCCCAGCATCGTTGCCATATGTGGCTCGATCATGCCCGCGCCCTTGGCCATGCCGCCAATATGAATAGTCCCTCCGGCTAGAGTGACCCGGACGGCGGTTTCCTTGGCCGACCGGTCGGTGGTCAGGATGGCTTCGGCCGCGTTGCGGTGGCCACCTCGGCTGAGCTGAGCGGCGGCGGCAGCGATACCTTCTCGGACCTTCTCGCTGTTAAGTGGCTGGCCGATGACTCCGGTCGACGATACGAGCACTTGCTCCGGCCGGCAGTTGAGCACCCGGGCTGCATCGGCGGCCATGGTGCGGGCGGCGGCGAGTCCGTCGGGACCGGTGCAGGCGTTTGCGCAGCCGCTGTTCACAACGACCGCGGTGGTGGTGTCGTCCGATTGTTGCAAGTGCTCCTTCGTTACGATCAGTGGCGCTGCCACTACCATGTTCGTTGTGAATATGCCGGCCGTTTTTGCCGGCGGTGCTGCAACCACCAACGCCAGGTCCAGGCCAGAAGTCTTGATGCCGCAGGCAACGCCCGCGGCGGCGAATCCGGCGGGGGCAGTGACGCCTCCTGAAATCTGATTCGTTATTTTTTTCGCTGTCGATTCGATCATTAGAACGTGTCCACCACGAGGTTAGTTCCGGTCGAGCTCGAAGACGACGCCGTACTGCTCGCATCGTCGAAACCATTCACACCGCTGACAGTCGTTCGTGATTTTTTCCGGCAGCCATGTGTGAGGCACGATAGAGAACCCAAGCGCAACGAATCGATGCGGTACGTGAGTAAAAGCACACAGCCGCGGTATCTTTTGCCGTTTCGCGTCTGCTACCAGAGCGTTCAAAATTGCGGTGCCAACACCGCCCCCCCGAGAATCAGAGGCCACGACGAGCGACCGGACCTCGACAAGTTTGGGGCCGAGCGGTGCTAACTCACCACATCCAACCACGTGGTCATTCCGGGCTGCCACTAGAAATCTGGACACATGATTCGCGATCTCGTCGGCGGTGCGAGGCAGCAGGTGCCCCAATCCCACGTTGGCGGTGACCAGTGCACTGATGGCCGCGGCGTCGGCACTTTCGGCGGCGCGGATCGAAACCGCCACGGAGGACTCATTGCCGATGGTCTCAGGCATCGTTTCAATGGTCATCGGAGCTTGCTGAGAACCTGGTCAAGAGTCTGGAGTGCCTCGTCGACCTCGGTGTCCGATACGGTGAACGGCGGTAGCATGCGGATAACGTGACCAGCCGCGCGATTAACCAGTAAGCCTCCCGCCAGCGCGGCTTCAACGACCTGCCCGGCAACGGTCTCAGTCATGTCGAGGCCTTGCATCAGTCCAGTGCCACGAACGTCTGTGATGACCGGATACCGGTCGGCAAGGTGCCGGAGCCCCTTTTCCAGCCGAGCCCCGGCCTCTTGCACTCGTTCAAGGCCACCGTGCTCGAGTGCATCGAGGAACACTAGCGCTGCTCGGCAGGAGAGGAGATTGCCTCCGTAGGTGGTTCCGTGATCACCGGGAGCCACGGTGTCAGCCACTGCCTGGCTCATCAGGATGGCCCCGATCGGTACCCCCGCTCCGAGGGCCTTGCCGAGCGCCATTAGGTCGGGTTTGAGGTCCAGGTGATCGGAATAGAACGGGGTTCCGGTCCGGCCTAAGCCACATTGGACCTCGTCGGCGATCAGCAGCGCGCCCGAGCGACTGCACGCGACGGTGACAGCGGCGGCGAACTCGGGTGAGAGCGGCCAGACCCCGCCTTCTCCCTGGATTGGTTCCAGAATAATCGCGGCCACGTCTGTTCCGGTCGCCTCATCGAGCGCTTCAGGGTCTGTCGGAGATACGAATGTCACTTCCGGGAGCGGTGGCGCGAACGGCGCGCGGTAGCTAGGTTCCCAGGTTGTTGATAGTGCCCCGAGCGTCCGACCATGAAAGGATCGTTCCAGGGCAACGAATCGGGTGCGTGGGTTGCCTTGGGAATACCAGTATCGCCGGGCGAATTTTAGGCACCCTTCCACCGCTTCCGTGCCGCTGTTGCAAAAGAAGGCGCGTGCGAGCCCTGACAGTTCCGTCAGTCGTCGACCCACCTGTCCCTGCAGCGGGTGGAAGTACAGATTCGACGTGTGCAACAGAGCCCGCGCCTGACCTGCCAGCGCCGCTGCTAGTCCCGGGTGTGCGTGTCCGAGTGAGGCCACGCCGAGACCCGACACGAAATCGAGATATCGGCGTCCGTTGATGTCGTACAGGTAACTGCCGTCCCCGTGCGTGAACACGACGGGGATCCGGTTGTAGACCTGCAGCAGGTGCTCGGCCTCCGCGACCCGTACGTTCTGTTCCTCTGTCGTCATGTCTTCTTAATCCGTTGTCGCTGACCCACCGACCGTTGTGCCGGGCCGTCCATCCAGCGATGTTGTGCGCGTGCCGTCGATGATTTCGATCTTACGGACGCCGCCCCGCCGCGCCTCACGGCAGGCTATCAGTTTGGCGACCATACCGGCGCTGGCCCGACCGTCCGCGATGAGCCGTTCCAATAACTCTTCTCCGACTGAGGTGATCGTCTGACCGTCCTCGTCTAGCACGCCGGCGGTGCCGCCCGCGATGAGCAGTCGGAATGCACGAAGCCGAGCTGCCAGATGACCGGCGAGCGTGTCGGCGTTGACGTTCAGTAGCTGACCAGTGCTGTCCGCTCCGATGCTTGCGATGATCGGTACAAACCCGGCGGCGCTGAGCCGCCCTAGCAACTCGGGACGCTCGTCGCCGGTCGGTTGGCCAACGAATCCAAGGTCGACCATCGTTCCGTCCGCGGCCACGTAGGGTGCCGCCCGTTGTACCGGTGTGACACCGGCATCGGCCGCTGTCAGACCCACCGCCGCTACCCCCGCGGCCCCGGCCGCGGCGACCAGTTGCGTGTTGACCCGACCCGCGAGTACTCCCACGACCACGTCGAGCGTGTCCGCGTCCGTCACCCGTAAGCCGTCGACAGCGTGTTTTGGTATGCCTCTGGTGGCCATCTCTGTGTCGACGTCACGTCCCCCGCCGTGGACGACGACCAGTGGGCCGATGGATGACAATCGCTTGATTGCCTGCGCGATGTCACGCCGGCCTTGTTCGTGTTTAAGAAGTTCGCCGCCGAGTTTCAGAATGAGACAGGTCGAGTTTTCGGTCATTTCAGGCCGGCCGTTTCATCCCACCCGAAGGCGACGTTGAGATTCTGCAGCGCCTGTCCCGCGGCCCCCTTAATAAGGTTGTCTAGGCACGCAACGAGAATAAGGCGCCGCGACGATTCGTCGAACACCCAGCCTATGTCACAGAAATTGCTGTGTGTTACCTGCTTGATCTCGGGGAGCGCCGATCCTGTGAGCCGCACGAAAGGCGCGTCAACATAGGCTTGTCGTAGCGTATCTGCGACCTGCGCCTCGTTGACATCGGTTCTAGTGCGAACGTAAATGGTCTCAAGAATCCCACGGTCCAACGGCACCAGGTGGGGTGTGAACGTCACGGTTTGAGCCAGCTCCTGCTCGATCTCGGCTCCGTGCCGGTGCGCCAGGACACCGTAGGCGGAGACGCTGCCATGACACTCCGAGAAGTGGGTTCGTTCGGTAGGCTTCTTGCCGGCTCCCGAAATACCGGACTTGGCGTCAATGATGACCTCGCCCTCGAGTAGGGCGGCATCCACCAGCGGTCGGAGCGCCAGCAACGCCGCTGTGGGATAACAACCCGGACAGGCCACCAGTTGGGCTGTACGCAGTTCGGTCCGGTAGTGTTCGGTCAATCCGTACACCGGCGGGTCGTCGAGGTCGGGTGTGGTCGGGTACCATCGCCGGCGCCGTTCCGGGTCTCGTAGCCGGAACGTGCCTGACAAGTCGAATACCCGGACGCCGCGTGCCACGAGGGCGGGTCCGACCTCGGCTGCGACTGGCTCTGGTAGTGCCATAAACGCAGCCTCGGTGTCGGCGGCCAACCGGTCAACGGCAAGGGGAGTGATCTCCCCGTCCCAGATCGTCGCTAGGGCAGGCAGAGTTCTGCCGCCGTCTGTCGCGCCCGATGCCATGGCCGCTGTCACCTCCACCAACGGGTGCCGAGCGGCCAGCTTGAGTAGCTCTTGGCCCGCATATCCGGTGACGCCTGCGATTCCAATGGAAAGTTGGTTTGGCATGTATATTTATACTATATTTAGGTTATTTATACATCACTCGCGCGACCGAGTCAATCTGGAATAGCCAGGCGTGGAAAGGTTGACTCTGGAATCACGATGTATAATAATTCGTATAGTTGCATAAATATGAAAACCTATCGACAATCGGCCATTCTTGATCTCGTGTCGAAGCAGGCCATCCGCAGTCAGAATGTTCTTAGGCGGCGGCTTGCAACGTTAGGTATCCGGGTAACACAGGCAACTCTGTCGCGCGACATCAAGGAGCTCGGGTTGGTCAAGCGGGCGGCGGACGGCGCATATGGGACGGAGAAGGGCCGGACTCGTTCGCCGGCTGCATCGGGGGATCGAGTCCATCGGGCGGTGGTCGAGTACCTACGGCGGGTCGACCGGGTCTCGCAGCTGCTCGTATTGAAGACCGATCCCGGCCAGGCGCAGCCGCTGGCTTTTGCACTCGACCAGACCACGTGGCCGGAAGTGGTGGGCACCGTGGCCGGGGACGACACGATCTTGCTTATCTCGCGCACCGAACGCACCGCGAAGGCTCTAGAGCGACGATTTGAGCGTTGGGCAAAGGAATAGCGGCGGAAAATCGTACGGGACGACCTGATGAGTATACGGAGAATGACCGAAGGTAGGTTACGGTGAAACGTATCGTCCTTGCGTACTCGGGAGGTCTGGACACGTCTGTGGCGATTCCGTGGCTATCCGAAACCCATCACGCGGAAATCGTGGCAGTTACCTTGGACCTGGGCCAGGGAAAGGAGCTCGATGACGTGCGGGAGCGCGCGATGGCGGTCGGCGCGATCCGCTGCCACGTGTTCGACGCGAAGGTCGAATTTGCGGACGGCTACATCCTGCCTTCGCTCCAGGCCGGTGCGCTGTACGAAGGGCAGTATCCGCTGGCTACCGCGCTAGCCCGTCCGCTGATCGCGAAGCGGTTAGTGGAGGCCGCAGAAATGGAAGGCGCCACCGCCATCGCCCACGGTTGCACGGGTAAGGGGAACGACCAGGTCCGGATCGACGTTTCTGTTCGAGCGCTTAACCGAGGCATTGAGGTCATTGGGCCGGCCCGCGAACGGGCAATGTCTCGTCCGGCGCAGATCGAGTACGCCGCGGAACGCGGCATTCCGGTTCCGGCGACGGTCGAGAACCCCTACAGTACGGACTTGAATCTTTGGGGAAAGTCGATTGAGTGCGGCGTGCTTGAGGACCCTTGGACAGAACCACCTGAGGACATCTTTACGCTGACGCAATCCGTGGCCCGGTCGCCCGACACGCCCGCCTACGTTGAGCTTGATTTCGAGTGCGGGGTCCCGACCGCGGTCAATGGTGTGTCGATGGGGCTCGTCGAGTTGATTGGAAGTCTCGAGACCATCGCAGGTACGCATGGGGTAGGTCGCATCGATATGGTGGAGAACCGTCTCGTGGGTATTAAGTCTCGAGAAATCTACGAGGCTCCAGCCGCGGTGGTTCTACACGCGGCCCATCGGGAACTGGAGACCCTCGTGATTCCGAAAGACCTCGAGCGGCTCAAGAACGGACTGTCGACCGCGTACGCGGACCTTATATACAACGGCCTCTGGTTCACGCCGACTCGGACAGCGCTCGATGCGCTGGTGTCCGATGTGCAGCGGCGCGTGACCGGACGGGTTCGGGTCAAGCTGTTCAAAGGGAGCTGCTGTGTGGTGGGGCGTCGGTCGCCCCACGCGCTTTATGACGAGAATCTGGCGACCTACGATGATGGTGACGAGTTCGACCACGGAGCCGCTGAAGGTTTCATCAAAATCTGGGGACTCCCCGTGGAACTGGCTAACGCCCGTGGAGTGGTGTCGCGACCGGTGGACGGCGCGAAAAA
>DQEK01000401.1:10894-17716 GCA_003533545.1 Acidobacteriota bacterium
CTCATTTGTGGTCCGGCCGATTCGAATCGGTCCCCGATGAAGAAGTCTTTGAGTTTCAGTCGTCGTTCCGGTTTGACCGGCGTCTGTTTGAGGAGGACGTGACAGGTAGTCTAGCCTGGGCCGTGGCGTTAGGAGATGCCGGCGTCCTGTCAGCCGACGAGGTTGCCACCATCCGGACTGCGCTAACCGACATCAGGGTTCGTGGCCGTGAGGACCCAACGTTCGTCCAAGGTGCCGATGAAGACGTGCACGCGTTCGTCGAGCGTCAGTTGATCGAGCGAATCGGCGACACCGGCAAGCGGCTCCACACCGGTCGCTCACGAAACGAACAGGTATCGCTCGACATGCGATTGTATCTTCGCCGGCGTATCGTTGGATTGCAACATGAGGTCACCGAGTTGGTAGACGCGCTCCTCGGTCAGGCCGAGGCTGCGGGTCAGGCCCTCATGCCGTCGTACACACACCTGCGCCGGGCCCAGCCGATCCTAGTGTCACACTTCTTGTTGTCCCATGGAGCGGCGTTACGCCGTGATCATGGGCGCCTGTCCGTTGCTTGCGATGAGGCGGACGCGCTTCCGCTTGGCTCAGGAGCGGTGGCCGGAGCAAGCTACGCCATCGACACCGCGGCGTTGGCGCGACAGCTCGGGTTTACCCGGGTTGTGTCCAACAGTCTGGACGCGACCGCGGATCGCGACTTCGTATCGTCCTTTCTGCACGCGGCCGCTCTGACCATGGTGCATCTGAGCCGACTGGCGGAAGACCTTGTGATCTTCACAACCGATGAGTTCGCATTCTTTGAGTTGTCGGATGCCGTCACCACGGGCAGCAGTTTGATGCCGCAGAAAAAGAACCCCGATCCGCTCGAACTTGTGCGCGGAAAGACGGGGCGCGTAATCGGACATCTGACAGCGTGGTTGACGACGATGAAGGGGTTGCCGAGCGGCTACAACAAGGACCTACAAGAGGATAAGGAGGCGGTGTTTGACGCCGACGACACGCTACGGGGGTCGGTGCGGGCTATAACCGCGGTGGTGCGCTCGTTGACACTCAATGGCGCTCGCGGGGAGTCCGCGGCCTCTGGACTTGCGCTGGCAACGGACGTGGCTGACCTACTGGTCGCGCGGGGTGTTCCCTTCCGCGAGGCGCACGAGGTCGTCGGTCGGGTTGTAAGGGACCTTCTAGCATCGGACCGAGATTTCACATCGTTGACCCCTAACGAGTGGCGCGCGTACCACGACCAGCTGGACGTCGACGCAGTTGTCCGAATTACGGCGCGTGGGTCGGTGGAGGCTCGACGAACCCCGCAATCGACCGCACCAGATGCTGTGGCGATGGCGTTGGACGAGGCGCGTCGCTGGGTTAAGGAGCAGTCCTCCGGGTCCGAGTAATCAAAACGCGATTACCGAGTTTACGGACGGGATCAAGAGTAGTAGAATGATCCCACTACGCCAAGCAGCCAGGGCAGCCTCCCAGGGAGTGTGTATCGCCGCCTGGCCGTTTGGTAAAACCGTCCCTGCTAAGTAACGCGAGTCTTCTTCCTGAAGCGACGGAACTACGTGCTTCACGTTTTTGCCATTCGGGCTGATCCCGTGCCTAACGGTTCTTGGCCGCCGTGCCGAGACGGGCGGCTGTCCGTTCGGACGCGGGCCAAGCGCCTCCTTCTCTCGACTGGTTCCGTCTCGTCCACTTAAACCGACTTGCTTGAGCTTGAGAGGAACTCATGGAGCAGCACCACGCCCGCCTGGGTGACGTCCTGGACGACTACTGTACGCGTGAGCGTCGAGTTACCAACCACGCTGTGGTCGCCATAGTTGGGGATGAGATCAAGTTGACCCGATGCACGACTTGCGACACTGAGCATCCCTACAAGGCCGCTCGTGTGCCACCTCGTCGCCAGACCAAATTGGTGGCATCGCTCTCGAAAGCGTCGGCGGAGGACGGCGTCGGGCCGGCGCTCCAAGACCCGGCCAAAGTCGAGGCTGACGGGCCTACCGTCAGCGTCGATGCCCAGGTCTCGTCACCCGAGGCCGAATCGGCACCGCCACCGCGCATTGATTCGGTGCGTCGACCGTTGATTCGGGCGACCCTCGAATGGCCTGAGGGCACGCCTCCCCAAGTCCGTCAGGCCCCGGTATTCACCGCCAGAGAGAACTCCGGCCGAGAAGGGAACGTTGATCGAAACGGACGGCATAGCCGAAAGCGTCGGAACGGCGGGCGCCCAGGCCCGGAGCCGAACGGAAACCGAATCGAAGGTTCTCAGGGACAATCCACTCGCTCAGCGTCGGGCAAGAACGGTTCGCGGTCTGGCCGGCCTGGTGGCTCGGCCAACCGACCGGATCGGGCGAACAAGGGCCAATCCCGGAACCGCGGTAAGGGTCGGTCTCGTTAGTGTTGAGCCGATTCCGCTTTCATGCGACCAAATTACGTTCCGTCCGGTCGGTTCGCAACATTTCCGAGGTAATCGAAGTTTGGCGGCGCGTTTGGCCGTTGCCCTGATTCACCTGTGGCCGGGATCAAACGTACGCGTGGTACGGTGCTCCGAGTGGCTGCTAGGCCGTCTGCGGCGGTCGTGGTGGGCCTCGCCTTGTTCGTGCCAGCGCTCGCCGCCGCGCTCGGCGACTATCGCTGGGAGAGCTGGGTCACGGATGGCCTAAGTCTGATTCTAGGAGGAACAGGCGCAGCGCTACTGCTTGTCGGACTCGGTGGAACGCTTTCCAGCTAGGCCGACTCGAACTGAAGCCCCCGCAAGGGGATACTGCAGCCTTCTCCAAAGCCAGCTCCAAGAAAGTAGCTACGAATTTTCGCCGAAGTAGGTCGGAGAGGTGTCGTAATGCAGGCCTGCAGCGGTCGCGAGCCGGACCGTGCGTCACAAAGTTCATAGATTGTCGGTACGGTGCCAGGGGTGGCTGGAGTTGGAAGAGTTAACCGGACAGCGCCGGTCCCGGCGGAACGGTGTTACACTCTCGCCCTGCTGTCGCGGGAACCTGTTCCTTGTTTCAGATCGAGTGGTTTACTGAGTTACCGCGTGCCCCATCGCTTCTCTGATCCATCCGCATCTAGGTCGGCGGCTCGCCACCTCACCGGCGACCCCATTCGCTACTATCGTCCTCGTGGGAGCGTCGATGTCAGACGTCTCGTGGACGAGGGGTTTCAGGCGTTTAACGCAAGCCGTCTCTCCGAGGCGTGCCACGTCTTTGCGGACAAAATGCTGGATCCTGCTAGCGACACCACGATCGGTCTTACGGTCGCTGGGGCACTCACGCCGGCTGGGTTGGGGGGGTGCGTCATCGAGTTGATGGAACGCGGGCTGGTTGACTTCGTGATCAGCACAGGTGCGAACCTGTATCACGACCTGCACTATGCGCTTAACTTCACGCTATATCAGGGGTCCCCGTTTCTCGACGATGTTCAGTTGCACACCGACGGCGTCATCCGTATCTACGACGTGCTCTTGCCGACCCAGGTGCTACTGGAGACCGACGCCTACGTCCTTGAATTCCTTGAGTGTCAGACTTTTAAGGGGCCGATCTCGTCGCCCGCTTTGTACTATGCGATGGGACAGGATTTGATGTCTCGTCACCCAGGTTGCCAGGCGCACTCCGTGGTGGCGAGTGCGGCAGCCGCCGGGGTTCCGCTCTTCACGCCTTCGCCCGGCGACAGTTCCATCGGCATGAACCTGGCAGCCCACGACCTCCTTCACGGCGGCGGTTGCCAGATTGATCCCAACCGTGATGTCAACGAAGTGGCGGCCATTATCCTGAACGGCACCCGGAATGGATGCGTGATTCTAGGCGGCGGTTCACCGAAAAATTTTTATTTGCAGGGACAACCGACGTTATGGGAGATCTACGGTATTCCGAAGGGCGGGAACGAATATTTCGTCCAGATCACCACCGACCAAGTCGTATGGGGGGGACTGTCCGGGGCGACTCCGTCCGAGGCCGTGAGTTGGGGAAAGGTGAATCCTGGTGTACTACCAGACACGGTCGTCGCTTACTGCGACGCGACAATCGCGTTTCCCATCCTGTGTGAATACGTCGTCGGTTCAGAGAATGCGCGACGAGAGCCCCGACGGTTGTTCGACCACCGTGACGCCCTTGTGGCTGAATTGGAACGCCAGGCTAGGTCGCGCCGGGATCACATCGGGAGTCCGCCGACAGGACGGGGGACTGAGACAATCGACCCAGATTAGCGGTTGCGGATGCTCAACGGCCCTCCGCGTTCGCAGCGGCCTGGAAATGCTTTCGGTTCCGCGGCCAGCACCTCGTATCGATGAGCGTACGCGCGACCGGGTTATGCCGAAGGGTTAGACCCCATTGGCCTGGACGTCTCCCGCTGTTCCGCTTTGTAAAATCGTCTGTGCGCGCGGCGACGCTCTCCCAACAGCCCGCGATGCACCCACGACTGAATTCCAGTACGGTTTCGGCAAGACACGGCGGCCGGTTGACCGGTTTTCAAGGGCTCGACTACCATCGGTTTCTCCGCTTAATGGTTGACTTACTAGTTTCGCGCCGCGCCGGGCTCTGATGCAGATGGGGAACCACACCTATTCGGTCACCAAGCGTATCGAATTTTGTTATGGGCATCGGTTGCTGGATCACGACGGGGATTGCAAACATTTGCACGGCCACAACGCGGTGGCCGAGATCGAGGTGCAGTCGGCTACGCTCGATGTGCGCGCGATGGTGTGCGATTTCAACGACATTAAACGCGCGATGAAAGGATGGGTTGACCGCGAGCTGGACCACCGTATGATCTTGCGGCGAGACGACCCTCTAGCCGAACTACTGCGAGCCGCGGGCGAGCCGGTCTACCTCGTCGACCACAATCCCACCGCTGAGTGCATCGCTCAGTTGCTTTTCGAGCAGACCAAGACGGCGGGATTCTCGGTCACGCGGGTTACGGTCTGGGAGACTCCGTCGTCGTCCGCGACCTACGCCGAGCAGACCGTCGAGTCCGCTTCCTGACGGGTCAGAGGATCTCGATCAAGACCTTCGAGGCAGCATTGGTGCCAATCGTCACCCGGCGTTCGCCCGCCAGCACCTGGACGCTGTCAGCCGCCGAGTTTCTGTTTTCGACCTCGATCGACTGGCCGGGCTTAAGTTCCTGGGCTTCCAGAAACCGAAGGAAACTGGAATTCTGATCGGTAACCCGGGTTACCGTGACCGGCGTGCTCAGGGGGCATGTCAGCAGGGAATGGTAGTCAGGGTCGGCCAGGGCCCCATCAGCGGTAGGTATCGGGTCCCCGTGCGGGTCCACTGCCGGGTGGCCGAGCATCGCGTCCATGCGCTCGACCAGTCGGTCAGAAACCACGTGTTCGAGTTGTTCTGCGTCCTCGTGAACGTCGGCCCAACTCATGCCCATGACTTCGACCAGAAATTGTTCAATTAAGCGGTGTCGTCGTAGAACCAGGGTGGCCAGTCTCGTGCCCGCCGATGACAGTCGAACCCCGACATAGGGTTCATATTCGACCAGTCCGGATTCAGCCAGCGCCTTGACCATCGTGGTCGCTGTTCCGGGCGCGACGCCAACGGCATTGGCCAGCTGTCCCATCGGCACCAGCGTCTCGTTTCCCATAGAGGCTTCCGCCTGGTGAAGCGCTTTCAAATAGTTTTCTACAGTGCTGGACGGAAGCATAGGCTGGTCGACCCTCAAATTGACTTTTTCATCGCTCCAGAGCTATATTTTGAATAGTCAAAACAAAACTGTCAATGGCTCAAATTCGAAATTACCTGGTCCCAAAAAATAAACCTTGGTCGCGACGAGCGTGGTTGCGTCTGGCCGGCCTCGGTTCGTTGACAGGGGGTGTGGCGGCCGTCTCGCAGGTGACCGCTGGTGAACAGCGACCACCAGCCGTCGCGTCGATGCCTGACCACCGGGGTAGCGCAATGGGACCGGTTGGTCGAGTATCGACGGAACTCTTTGACCCGACTCGGTTCCTGCGCGCCTGGAATTTTTCGGATCTCGCGGCTGATGAGCGCGCGCGCTTCTACCGGGAAACGCCGAGGTCCAACGGAACGATGCTTCGGGAATACGAAATCTTCGCTGTCGATCGAGAGGTCGAGATCGCGCCCGGCGTGTTTTTTCCGGCGTGGACCTACAACGGTCAGGTGCCAGGGCCGACGATCCGGGCCACTGCGGGGGACCAGCTCCGCATCAATTTTGTTAACCAAGGGTCACACCCCCACACGCTGCACTTTCACGGCTGGCATTCACCAGACATGGACGGTTCGCTGCCGGCCCACCAAGTGTTGCCAGACGAGCGTTTCGTCTACGAATTTGAAGCAGACCCGTTTGGCCTGCACCTCTACCACTGCCACGCCAATCCGTTGAAGCGCCACATTCACAAGGGTCTTTATGGCGCGGTCATCATCGACCCGCCATCAGAAACGCCCCGGCCCCCCGCCGACGAGTTGGTGATGGTACTGAACGCCTTCGACACCAATTTTGACGCCGAGAATGAGGTGTATGCCGCTAATACCGTGGCTAGTTTCTACATGCAAGAACCCATCCGGGTGAAGGTTGGCCAACTGGTGCGTATCTACGTCGTCAACCTGACCGAGTTCGACCTAGTCAATAGCATGCATCTCCACGGCATGTTTTTCGATGTGTTTCGAACCGGCACCACCATGGTCCCATCCGAGTCCACCGACACCATCATGCTATGCCAGGGGGAGCGGGCGATTCTCGAGACCACGTTTCGGTATCCGGGTGAGTTCATGTTCCACGCCCATCAGAGCGAATTCGCGGAGCTGGGTTGGATGGGTCTATTCCGAGCGGAGGACCAGCATGCCACCTAGTGGCATCCGCGGTACACGCGGG
>DQEK01000401.1:18110-20005 GCA_003533545.1 Acidobacteriota bacterium
GGTCAGGTCCCGCCGAGGCGGTGATGGGCGAGGGCTACCCGCCGGTCGAGAAGCTCGCGTTCCAGCGTGTCGAACTGGGCCCGGACGGTATTGTCGCGACTGTATTTAATGATGGACCAGATTTGGTGACGGTCGCCCAGGTGCAGGTGGACGATGCCTACTGGGCTTTTACCGCCGATCCAGCACCCGCCGTGGCTCATCTTGGCCAGAGCACGCTGACGATTCCCTATCCGTGGGTTCATGGAGAGACCCACGTCGTACGGGTGGTGACCGCGACCGGGGTTACGTTTGATCACGAAGTGTCTGTGGCAGTCGAGACCCCACGACCAAACGCTAGATTTCTTGGGATTTTTACGTTGATTGGACTGTATGTCGGTGTCATTCCGGTCGCCTTCGGGTTGCTTTGGCTTCCGTTCGTCACGCGGGTCGGTAGAGCGGGAGTCGATTTCCTACTCGCGCTGACGGTCGGGCTTCTGCTGTTTCTCTTGATAGAGGCTGGAGATGACGGATTGGCGGCAGCTGCACTCGTCCCCGGGTCGTATCAAGGTGTTTCGCTCTTTGTGTTCGGCGCGCTGGCGGCGTTCGTCGGACTTGAGGTGGTGGGTGTTCGGTTGCGTGAACGTCGCCAGGCAGCCGGTGGGGCGGAGGGTGGCGGCTGGGTGCTCGCGCTACTGACCGCGACTGGCATCGGCGCACACAATTTTGGGGAAGGACTAGCGATAGGGGCGGCGTTCGCCCTCGGGGAAGCGGCGCTCGGCACCGCCTTGATCGTCGGTTTCACTCTCCACAACACTACTGAGGGGCTCGCCATTGTGGCGCCGTTAGCCGGTGAGCCGGTTCGAATTGGTCAGCTTTTTGGGCTTGGCGCGCTTGGCGGCGGTCCCACGATCATCGGTGCTTGGGTGGGCGGACTGGTCTACTCTCCGGTCTGGTCGGTGCTTTGTCTCGCCCTTGGCGCTGGCGCCATCGTCCAGGTTGTCGTGCAGCTTGCGAGACAAGCGACTGGCGGCGGTTCGGTATTAAGGCACGTGGCGACGGCGCCCGTGGCGAGTGGTCTGTTTACCGGTGTAGCGGTCATGTATGTCACGGGGCTCATTGTTGGGTAATGCGACGGTAGGTAAGGCTAGGACAAGGAACCGAATGGTTGTGGGTCAGCGTGAACCACGTGCTGGTCGCTGGAGCCGTGGCCGCGGTGCGGTGACCGCGGTGGTAACCCTGGCCGTTGGAGCGGTGAGTTTGTTTCTGTTGTTGCCGCTGACTGCCAGTACTCGGCCGGCGGTGAGAGATATCACGCTGGTGGTGCGGGACATGGCTTTCTATTTGGATGGGGGGGGCGAACCGAACCCCACTATCCAAGTGCGGACCGGCGAAACGGTGCAGCTAACTTTGTTGAATCGGGATCCGGGCTTTAAGCACAACCTCACCATTGAGGCCTTGGGGCTCGACATGCCCCATCTCGAGACTGGTGCCTCAAAGAGGGTGCGACTTCGGGCGCCCTCAAGGCCGGGCCGCCTCCCGTACGTGTGCGCTCCCCACAGTGAGATGATGCGCGGCGTGATTGAGGTGGTCGGGAGTCGCTGACGACCCTGTCGTTGTTTGCGTTCCTTCGGTGGGATGTTCCCCTCCGCTGCAACGTGTGCGCGGGCGGGTCTGCTAACGTTTTTCCTTCAGACATGGACCTGGACACAACGAACTGGTCTGGCGAGGGCGCGTTTACCCAGGTTTTGATAGACGCGTTCCAGGGGCTTGCTTCGATTGCTGGGGCACGGGTTGAGGACGCGTCGTCTGCGCGGTCAGACGTGGAATACAACTTCGTTAGTAACGAAGTGTTCGTCCGGTTTCGGACGCGGGACCGGACGGTTCGTGCCAAGATGTTAGGAATTGTTCCGGTGATT
>DQEK01000401.1:20423-21539 GCA_003533545.1 Acidobacteriota bacterium
GACGAAGGCATGCTGCAGTATCTGCGCACCGAACGGGTCGTGCCGCCGTATCAGACCCGGGGTTACAAGCTTGTGGAACTCGTTCGTGTCTACGAAGTGGGCACTGCGCCTCGTGCGCCTGAGGGTTCATGACCGAAGTGGCTGACGTTCGGCGACGAGTGATGGCCACGATCGAGGTGGCTCGGCAGAAGGCCTCCGAACGTCGTGTGCGAGCGGATGCTGCCGAGGAACAGGGGCGGAGGTTCATCGAAGCCACCGCCGTTCCGGTAATGCAGCAGGTGCTCTCGGTGCTTCGAGTGGAAGGCTACGCCTACCGGTTATCGACGCCGGTGGGGGCGGCTCGACTCGTGTCTGAAAAGCACCACGAGGACTTCATTGACGTGGCGGTCGACACGACGCAGGACCCGGTCACGATCATGACTCGGGTCAGCCATGTCCGCGGGCAGCGGGTATCAACCACGGAACGGCCGCTCGGGTCCGGGACGGACCTCAAGCAGCTCACCGACGAACACGTTCTTGAGTTCCTTCTTGAAGCGTTGCCGGTGTTTGTCGAGCGATAGCGGGCTTGGGTCGCGTCGCTTACGGGATTTTGAACTGTACAGTAGCAAGCAAGCTCATGCCGCCGATGTCTAGGGTGGTGGCGGCGAAAACGGGTCCGCTGAGTTGCGACTCAGTATTTAAGCGGTAGCGAAGTTCGCCGCCAAGATGCACTAGTCCCACTGGTATTCTGATTCCTCCGAACACCAGTGGCCCAAAGGTGACTCCCTGATCGATGAACTCGCCGCTGAGTAAGGCGGGAACATTGGTGAACACGAAGTCACTGAAATCGAGGAGTTCTCCAGATTCGGTGTAGCGCCAGAAGTGGATGGCCAGACCCCCGCCGAAATAGGGCTGGATGCCTGCATCGCGACCTGTGGGAAAAAAGCGGGCGGTGAGCGGCACCGACACCGTTCGTAGCGTGAGATCTAGCTCAATTTCGCTTCCGTCGTTAAACCACTCGCGGTATGAGGTCGACACGGTGTTCTGGTAGAACTCCAGCCCGATCCCGGCTTCTGCGTACTGGCCGAAAGCGAGCATCCAGTCGCCACCGAAAGTGGTGCCGTTGAGTTCGCTAAT
>DQEK01000022.1:0-1766 GCA_003533545.1 Acidobacteriota bacterium
ACACGTTCAGGTGTTACCGGCATCTCGATCTCCTGCGTACCGATGGCATCCGCCACAGCGTTCATGAAAGCAGCTGGTGCCCCCAGGCAACCGAGTTCGCCCGCGCCCTTGGCACCGATCGGATTGTTGTGCGTCGGAATGTCGGCCCCATGAAGCTCCAGCGTCGGGAAATGATCGGCGCGCGGAATAGCGTAATCCATGAGCGAACCCGAAACAATCTGACCAGCGTCGCGTTCGTAAAGCACGTGTTCAAGCCAGGCCTGGCCGATGCCTTGCGCTATGCCCCCGTGCAGCTGACCGTCGACGATGGCCGGGTTGAGGCGCCGGCCGATGTCGTTGACGCCGACGAATCGACACAGCTCAACCTCCCCTGTATCTGGGTCGACCTCGACCTCGCACACAAAGGCGCCGTTCGGAATTGAGGCAGCGTTGCCCTCGAACTCCGCAGTGGCAATGCAAGCCTCGGGAGTGCTCTCACGAACAACTACCCCGAGCTCGCCGATCCCGATCCCAATATCAGTCCCTGTCACTGAGAAAAATCCAGATTTGTACTGTATGTCCTCATAGGCAGCCTCGAGGGCTTCCGCCGCGTGAGACAGGAGCTGCTCAACGAGGCAGTCGGCGGCACGCATTATGGTCGTCCCCGCGCACTGGAGCGACTGCGAGCCGCCCGTAGACGCTCCGCGAGGAGGCAGCCGATCCGAGTCTCCCTGAACCACGATGACACTTAGCGGGTCCACACCCAGGTGCTCACCAAGCAGCTGCGCAAAAGTTGTCTCGTGCCCCTGACCTATCGCCTGCTGGCCGACGTACGCGACGATCCGGCCTTCGGGGTCTACCTCGACCATTGATGTTTCGTTCGTACCTGCTCCGGCAGTGTGCAGGTAGAGCCCGAGTCCGTATCCCCTGAGCAGCCCGGCAGCACGGCTCGCTGCACGACGGCTCTCGAAATCTTCCCATGCTGCCTTGCGTAGTGCGGTGCTCATCACGCCGGGGAAATCACCGCAGTCCCAGACTTCCCCATTGGGTGCGTGGTACGGCATCTCTTCCGCTGTGACGAGGTTGCGTGCACGAAGCGTCATGCGATCTATCCCCAGCTGCCTTGACGCCTCATCAATCAGTCGTTCCACTAAGTACACGCCCTCTGGTTTCCCTGCACCCCGGAAAGCGTCGGTCGGCGTGGTATGGGTGTAAGCTGCACGCGTGGTGATGTCAACAAGAGGAATCCGGTAGACATTGATCACGGTGCGAGGAAATCCGACGACCGGTGATGACGTCGCATATGCCGAAGCATATGCGCCCATATTACCGTGTGTGACGCACCGAAGTGCGAGGATTCGCCCGGCTTCGTCGAGCGCAAACTCCGCGAGGCTCGAGTGATCGCGAGCCTGTGTGTCGGTGAGGAAGGCCTCGCTTCGAGTTGCAACCCAGCGTACCGGCGTCGCCAGCAATCGTGCCGCGATCAACAGTGCGGTCTGCTCCGGATAATTCACGAGCTTCATACCAAAGCTGCCGCCGACGTCCTGTGTGACCACGCGCAGCCGCTCCTCACTGACCTCCAGGCTCGCAGCTACCAAGGTGCGCATCAGATGTACGCCCTGGGTCTGGGTATCCAGCCGGTACACACCAGTCGTCTTGTCATAGCTCCCAATGGCAGAGCGCGTCTCGAGCGGAAGGGCGCAAACGCGATTGTTCGACCGTTCGACTCGCACGACGTGGGCGGGACGACGGAACGCGGCACGCACCGCCCCCTCATCACCGACACG
>DQEK01000022.1:2044-3212 GCA_003533545.1 Acidobacteriota bacterium
CACAACGTGGGCGGGACGACGGAACGCGGCACGCACCGCTCCCTCATCACCGACACGCCGAAAGACCGCAACTTCGTCGCTGTCCGCCGGTTCGAGCACAGCCGGCAACGGTTCGTAGTCTGGGTTGACAAGTTCGGCCGCATCAAGCGCCGCTTCCAGAGAGCGACCGACGACCATCGCTACCGGATCGCCAACGAACCGCACGGACTCGAGTGCGAGCACGTGGCGTGTTGGTGCATAGAACGGAGTTCCGTCGGTCGAGTCCACGGGGCGTACACAGCGCAGCGGGCGCACGCCCTGCGCAACAAAGTCGGCACCTGTAAATACGGCTTGAACATCATCGACCTCCATAGCGGCTGTGGTGTTGATGTGCCCGAGCTGGGCGTGCGCGTGAGGAGATCGCACAAAGACCGCGTGCAGGGTGCCGTTGTGATCAAGGTCCTCGACGAAGCGACTTTTACCTCGGAGCAGGCGATCGTCTTCTACGCGGTGCATGACTGTTCCGGATTCCTCGGCTAATCCAAGGACATTTGTGTTCCGAGTAGACACATCGCTCGAAGTCTCAAGTTCGGGTGGCGGCTCCAAGCATGCGAATCGCATCCTCCGGTGCCTCACCGAGAATCGTCAAGGTAAGCTGCGTGATGCCCGAGTCGCCGATCGTTTCGATCTGCTCGATACAATCGTCGACGCTACCCACCACCCCGTAAGCACGGATGAATGTGTCATCAAGGGCCTCGGCGCCCGTTTCCCCTGCCGCCAGGCGCTCGAGCACGCAATCAAAGACCTCTGGGTCGATACCGTTGTCGTTTCGGATGGCGGCGATCGCAGCATTCGATGATGCGTAGGCCTTCCAGAAGGTACCGAGAGTGTGTCCAATTGCATTGCGGGCGACTTTTTTCACCGCCAGATCGTCGGTGCCCACCGAACAAGGCACGTACTTCGTGATCTCCGAAGGCCGGCAGCGTCCGACTCGGGCGGCACCTTCCTCCATTCGTTTTATTGCAGTCTCGGTGAAAGACGGGGGACACATATTTCCGATGAGAAGTCCGTCGCCAAGCTCCCCGCACAAACGCAGCATCTTTTCGCCCATCGCCGCGATGTGAATCGGAACCCGTTCGCGCCAGAGTGGGAATTCAAGATGGACCTTCTCGGCCGAAAACACCTTGCC
>DQEK01000271.1:0-1503 GCA_003533545.1 Acidobacteriota bacterium
GGATAGGCTAAGAAGAGCAGTTCGGCGGTTGGTATACTCCCGGAGTGAGCGGGTCCGGAACGGCATTCACCGAGAACACCCTCCGATTTCTACGCCGCCTGAAACGCAACAACACGCGAGCGTGGTTCAACGAACATCGGGACGAATATGAATCCCATGTCCGAGAACCGATGCTCGCGGTTATCGAACGTCTCGCAGTCGATTTTCCTCGGATCGCACCAGACTTGGTTGCCTCGCCACGATCGATGTACCGTGTCTACAGGGACACTCGGTTTTCCCCGGACAAGACCCCATACAAAACCCAAGTCGCAGCAGCGTTTTCCCACCAGGCACTGCCCAAGAACGAGAGCGCGGCGCTTTACTTCCACCTGGCCCCAGACCAATTGTGGATCGGTGGCGGTCTCTATGCCCCCCAGACCGCCCAACTGCATCGCATTCGCGAACACATCGACGCGAATCTCGACAGTTTCCTGGCGTTGGTGAAATCGTCGGCAATCCGACGCATGGGTGGTGTGACCGGATCCGAACTCAAGCGGGTGCCTCGTGGATTCTCACCCGACCACAAGGCGGCGGACTATCTTCGACTCAAGCAGTACCTAGCTGGTGAGACGCTGCCCCCTGAACTAGCCCTAAGTCCACGTTTCTATAATTCGCTCGTTCGCCGATTCTCCGCGCTGGGACCGTTTATCCGATTTCTCAACGCTCCTCTCTCGAGCGAGGCCGCGTTCCTGTTGTAGACCCTCGAGGGTGACTCGCGAACGCCTGCGCTTTCACCTGGCAAGCTGCACACTCGCCTTGGCCAAGAAGCTACGCTGCCTTGGCAAGGCTCAGGCGCTGCGACGGAGCCCAAACGCCTGTTCCTGGGCAACAGCGTGGTCGGGAACGGGCACCCAAGTCTGACACGCCACACGCGCGGAGAGTCTGTTGGCCTCTGCCGGCCACTCCAACACTGAAGTTGACTCGACCGTCGTCACCGGCGAGGACTGGACCAACATTACGTCTTCGCCTCTCGCGATCCCCTGCAAGGTCATCCCCCCGGGCCCCAAGCGCTCGGACAACTCGGCGGCAGACATGCGCATCAGATCGCCAAGTGTGCTCAAGCCCCACCGACGCAGAGTTGAGAGCAACGCAAACAACGGAATTGCTAACGTCGCCTCGGTCACCTTGCGCCGCACCTGCCTCGTGGGCGTCAGGCCTTGACGTTGACGCTTGGCTAGCGTCCGCATCACGTCGAGCGAAAGGCCCGACAACGCGTTCACCTCTTGCCCCGGTTCGATCACAGTAAGCCCCCCGCGCTCCTGCACAACCAGGAGCGCCACGGTCCGACTCGACGCAACTGCCATCCTGAGATACAGCCCCTGGTCCGCTGCCGCCCGTCGTAGAGCGGCTCCCAATGCCCGCGCCCCCCCGGAACGACCCTGGAGTCCGGTGACCTCAAACACCACGAGGTTGTCACCATGAATCTCAATCCGCGGTGAGTGCACGCGACCGAGACAAACGAGC
>DQEK01000271.1:1895-6061 GCA_003533545.1 Acidobacteriota bacterium
CCTCTGGGTGGAGCAAAAAGACATATAAACATTGCATTTTCCCCTAATTCGCTTTTTCTTCGCCCCATAAGATTAGCGCGTGCCGTCTCGGAGATCAAGCGAAATGCTCAGATACCCCAGGTAGGCGGGTCGAAAAATGAAAGGGGAGTGAAAGGTCTCGAGGTCAACGCTCATCGTTTTACCGAATACTCGCACGAGCGCAACAGCGGACCCGGAAGACCGAACGCTGGTGTTACCATGGCGGTCGCGCTCACACTGGAGCATTGCCTTGTTCCTTGAAATTCTCGACATCTTCGGTCGCGGCTTAAAACTTCGCTGCCCGTGCTGCGGACACGGGCGGCTCTTCAGAACCGCTTTCCGCACGTACGGTCACTGCTCTGCCTGCGGTGAACGGTTCGAACGCGAGCCCGGGCAATCGTTCGGCGCGATCTACATCAACGTCGGCCTCTCTGCTCTACTCGCGGTCTCGGGCTATCTAGTCACGAACGCGTTCTCCACATTGACGATGTCCCAGCAACTCGGCATCCGACTCTTGGTCGCTGCTCTCGGGCCGGTGCTCTTCTTTCGACTCGCCAAGGGACTCTGGACCAGCATCATCTTCCTCGGTGAAGGGCTGTATCTTCAGTGGCCGAACCGGTAACCGTGCCGGACACGGGCCGACCGTCACCCCCTACTCCGAGACTTGCGCACACCGTACTTCGCCGTCTCGGGGTCGCGTTCACATTCGACAAGTTCCGTCACATGTGGCTAGCGGCCTTCATCTCCGCCGTCGGCACCTGGATTCAGCGGTTCGCGCAACAGTGGCTGATCCTTAGCATGACCGGCTCGGCGTTTTTCCTTGGACTCAACACATTCCTCGCCGAACTACCGCTACTACTGTTCACATTGATCGGCGGGGTCATCGCCGACCGCCATGACCGTCGCTATCTGCTGATGGGATCGCAGGCGGTGCAAATGGTCTGCGCCTTGACGCTCACTACCATTGTGTTCTTCGACGTGGCCAGCGTCAGTCACATACTGGCCCTGTCGTTCGTCGCCGGGCTGGCGCAGGCGTTCGGCGGCCCAGCATTTCAGTCGCTAATCCCATCGCTGGTACCACGTCAGCATTTACCCAACGCGGTGGCGCTGAACTCGATTCAATTCAATCTTGCGCAGGCGGTCGGCCCAGCTATCGGCGGCGTCGTGCTTGTGGCCTTCGGTATGGCCGCCTGTTTCGGACTGAACGGGCTCTCTTTCCTTGTCGTGATCATCGTGCTCTGGCGATTGCGCGTACCGCCGCCTGCCCCGACGACTCGACAACGAATCCTCACTGAATTGCAAGGGGGACTGCAGTATGTACGCGACGGCGGCGCGCTCCTCGCCCTTACCGTGCTGGCGTTCGCAACGACCTCATTGGCTCTCCCGCTCAGAGCGTTTCTCCCGGTGTTCGCCGACGACGCTGCACATCTCAGTCAAATGATGACCATGCTCGGAGGCGGCGCCGTGGTCGGCGCACTCATCGTCGCTTGGTTGGGCTCTTTCGAACACATGGGACGAACCCTGTTACTAGTACAGATCGTGTTTGGGGGAATCGTCACCATGTTCGCACTGCTGCCGATGTCTACTGCCAGTTACGTCTTGCTCTTTCTGGGCGGAACGGCGCTGCTCATGATCTTTTCGCTGACCAATTCTCTGGTGCAACTGGCCGTACCGGATGAACTTCGGGGCCGCGTCATCAGTATCTACTTGGTGGCGTTCCGCGGCGGCATGCCACTAGGCAGCCTCGTCACCGGCTATTTCATCTCCCAATTCTCGGCCCCAGCGGTCATCGCCACCAACGGCGTGCTGCTATCTCTGGTTGCCGCTGGTTTCCTCGTGGGGAGCCGTCCGGTACGAGAACTGTAAGTAAACCGGTAGTCGACGGGGCCGTTGTACGCCTATGATCTGGCGAGGTGCGGCCCGCCAGTCTCTGACTCAGACCCCACGGGAACCGAAACTACCTATGTCGTCTATCACCTCCCCACCCGCCGTGCGGAACTCCCATACGCGAATGAAAGTGACCGTAGCCCTCCTTGCCACCGTTCTATTGGGAGCGGGCGGTTATGGGGTGCACCTGGCGCTTCTCCACATCGAGCACCTAAAGAATGAGATCGACGGCCTAGAAGTAGCAGTCCGGCAACGGACCGAAGACACCGCGGCAGCGCGGCGGCGTGCGGAGGCGGCTGAGCAATCGGCGCGTGACGCAACGATCTCAAGCGAACGCGCAGCAGAAGACGCGGAACTCGCGCAGTTGGAAGCAGCTAACGCTGGGCAACGAGCCTCCGTCGCTGATCAGCGGGCCGCGGACGCCGAACGCGCATCACTGGATGCCCAGACGGAGGCCAGACTGGCACGGGAAGAAGCCGAAGAAACGCGAAGAGTCGCTGCCGAGGAAATGAACCGACTGACCGAGGCGCTCGGACGAATCGCCGACACCCGACGCACGGCACTGGGGCTGGTGATGAGTCTTGACGAGGCCTATCTGAAGTTCGATTTCGACCAAGCCGTACTCCGTCCAGAGAGCCGAGAAATCCTATCGCGAATCGCCGGTATCCTCTTCACCGCCGACGACTTCGCTGTCACTGTCAGCGGTCACACCGACGCCAGAGGGGCCGAAACCTACAATCAGCGACTTTCCGAGCGCCGGGCTCAATCGGTGGCCGACTACCTGATCGAAGCCGGCCTCCCAGCCGAGTTGTTCACCGTCGAAGGCCTCGGCAAGTCGCAACTACTTGACCCGGGGCGCACAGAAGACGCGCATGCCAGAAACCGCCGGGTAGAACTCGGCATCGTAAACGTGCGCCTGCTCAATCCGCCCATCGCCTCCCTGCCCGAGTAGGTAAACTCGACGTTGACGACTGGCCTACTAGTGCGAGCTTTTCGGACCTCCGCGTGACACGAAAAAAATGGCGCCGACCCCGCCTAGGCATTCCCACGTCGTGCCTGATTGCCACCACGGGTACGATCTGAGCGGTGTAACGCATCCTTGCCCTCGTCTAGCGAACGACGCGCATTCACAGAACGGACCCAGCTAAACCAGAACACGATCACCAGAAAACCGCTCCGAGACGCTGGAACCCGTCCCGAAGCAATAGCGCCGCAAACAGGAACAACGCCAACCCGAGGACCCTCAGAAGGTGGTTATACAGTCGGCTGGTCAGCACGCCCGTGCCGCGCCCGACCAACACCGCGATCAACATCTTTGATCCGACCAAGCAACCATACATCGCGATCAAAAAACCCGCAGCGTGCAAGGGACCGGTCGCCCATGCCTGGTTGACGGTCGGTGCACCAACAGAGAGCCAAAACACATACACGTTGGGATTCAGCAGATTCGTGGTCATGCCACGCGTGATAGACCGTGGCGCGACCGACGAGATTTTTGGTGAATAACCAGCGGCAGTGAAACTCTCGCATCCGAGGTAGATGAGAAAACCGGCTCCCGCAATGGCGACCGCGCCCATTACTCCGGCGGCCTCGTCCACCTGTCGGATCGCCACCAGCGCCCCGACGAGGACTGGTAAATCCGTGAGCAACGGGGTGCTGGCCACCACGATCCCCTCGCGGGTGCCAAATCGCAACGTCTGCTGAATTACGAGTGCGAGTAGCGGCCCGGGAAAGACGCCCCCAGATAGTCCTAGTACGACCCCGGCAACAACAGCGCTCACAACCGCCCATTCGATTCGCCCCGAGCCGGGATGCCGGACACCCCACCATAGTAGCCGACCCGCACCGCTGACTGTCTCCGGTAGAATCGCGCGGTGGTAGCAGCCGGTTCACTCCGCGAAGTCGCTGGTCTCTTCCTGAGACTCGGCATCACCGCGTTCGGCGGCCCGGCCGCCCATATCGTCATGATGCGTGACGAGGTCGTCGAGCGGAGACACTGGCTGAGCGACGGGGAATTCCTGGACCTAGTGGCCGCCACCAACCTCATTCCCGGTCCGAACTCAACCGAACTCGCGATTCATCTAGGCTACAAGCGGGCCGGAACCGCCGGTCTCTTGGTAGCCGGCTCCTGTTTCATTCTCCCAGCGTGTCTCATAGTCAGCGGCCTCTCCTGGGGTTACGTCCGATACGGCAGCACACCTCAGTTCAACTGGCTCATGTATGGAGTGGGGCCCGCCATTATCGCCATCGTGGGGCAAGCG
>DQEK01000271.1:6454-12970 GCA_003533545.1 Acidobacteriota bacterium
TAGCCGGGCTCTCCTTGGCGGGATGGAATGAGCTCGGCCTACTTGCCCTGGGCGGCGTCGTAATGACCGCATCTCGCCTTCGGCAACGGGACATCATCACCGGTGCCATAGCGACTATCGCGGGCAGCGCGGCCGCCTTCGCTCAGACAGTAGTGACCGCCAACGTGCCCGTGACCTTAACTCGGCTGACCCTGTTCTTCCTGAAAGTCGGCTCGGTACTCTTCGGCAGCGGATACGTGCTGCTGGCATTTCTACGAGCCGACCTAATCGACCGGTGGGCGTGGTTGACCGAACAGCAGCTCATCGACGCTGTCACGATAGGCCAAGTCACTCCGGGACCAGTCTTCACCACCGCCACCTTCATCGGTTACCTAGTCGCAGGCTGGGCGGGGGCGGCCCTAGCCACAATTGGTATTTTTGCGCCGGGATTCTTCTTTGTGGCTATGTCGCGTCCAGTTATTCCCAGACTGAGAGACTCGGCCATCACGAGCGCTCTGCTCGACGGCTTGGTGGTCGCCTCACTCGGACTAATGGCGGCGGTCACATGGCACTTGGGTCGGTCTGCAATCATAGATATTCCTACCACTGGGCTCGCGGCGGCGGCGCTTGTCCTCCTGAACACCATCCGGCCTAACTCGACGTGGCTAGTGGTCGGTGGTGCGGTTGCGGGTTGGTTGCTTCAGCGCGGAGCTTAACGCTTGCAAACATCCTGTCTGGTCGCCGGACGCTCTCGTAAAGTGTCACACCGAGCAACGCGATACCCCACTCCACATTGCGGAAAAGCAGTCCATATGGGCGATCGAGAGGACGCGATGACAGCATGGTAGGATGCGAAGGAGTGGGGTAAGGCGCCATAGGCTCGACGTCTGGCGGCTGGCACCACGGGGCCCTTCCCAAAGGCATGACGACACAAACCGCGCTCACCGCATCAACCCTACTCATTTTGGCGTCCTCCATCTCCGCACAGGAGAGCCAACTCGTTGTGCCCGGAGCCAAAGTGCAGCGGGTGGCAACCGGTTTCGGCTTCCTTGAGGGTCCCGCGGCCGATGTCGACGGGGCGCTGTATTTCAGCGACATCGTCAATGAGCGTGTTCACCGTTGGTCGCCCGAGACGGGTATTACCACCTTCCGCGAAGAAACCGGGCGCGCTAACGGACTTCGCATCGACCTCGACGGCAGCTTGTTGATCTGTGAAATGGCCAACCGGCGCTTAACCGCGATTGACCCGGAAGGGCGTCTCACCGTCCTTGCCGACCGTTACGAAGGAGAGCGCTTTAACGGCCCCAACGACCTATGGGTGGACCCTAGAGGAGGCATTTACTTTAGCGACCCCCACTACGGCGCGGCCGAAACTAGAGAAATCAGTGGCAACCACGTGTACTACCTCTCCCCAGACCGAGAGACTCTGGTACGTGTGACCGATGACCTGGTGCAGCCCAACGGCATCATTGGCACACCGGATGGTTCGCGCCTTTACATCGCAGATCAGGGCGCGGGCCAGCTCTGGGCCTATCGTCCAGACCCAGACGGCGGGTTGAGTGACAAACGGCTCTTCGCTTCGCAGGGAGCCGATGGCATGACCATGGATGACCGCGGCAACGTGTATCTGACCGGACAGGACATCACTATCCTTGACCCAGCGGGAAACCCGATTGCCTCGATCGGCGTTCCGGAGCCCCCGGCAAACGTCACTTTCGGTGGTCCCAACGGCACGACACTCTTCATTACCGCTCGTACATCACTTTACCGGGTCGAGATGCAGGTCACCGGTCAGTAGCTTACGCCAGACCACAAAAGCCTTCGTTCGCACTTCCCAGACGGGTCAGGAACTCCGAAATAGGTGGCGGCGGAGGGGGGCACGGCACTAGAATCGTGCGGTTGAACCGTCGCTTGTTGTCGACGACCAGCAAAAGCCGCGCGATGGGTAACAAGGTCTGCGTGCAGTGTCGCGCACAGCCGGTCGCCCCAGAGTGGCGGCCGTTTTGTTCCGAGGAGTG
This sequence comes from Acidobacteriota bacterium, assembly GCA_003533545.1. Classification (GTDB taxonomy): domain Bacteria; phylum Acidobacteriota; class Vicinamibacteria; order Vicinamibacterales; family UBA8438; genus DQEK01. Next base: position 8,452 of record DQEK01000271.1, read on the forward strand.
CAAGCTGCTCGACCTACGGAACTGGGTCGACGGCCGGTACCGGGTAGCTGGGGAGAAGACGACCGCGCTGGAGGACGACACAGACGAGCACCACTAAACGCGCGCAACCGAACCGCACCGGATTTTTGACTTCTCAGAACTTCCGCGAACAAACATGGCTGATACGCTGACGATTACCGACAACCGCACAGGCAAACAATACGAGGTCCCCGTCGTTGACGACACCATCCGGGCGATGGACCTCCGTCAGATCAAAGTCCGAGACGAGGATTTTGGGCTGATGACCTACGACCCGGCGTTCCTCAATACCGCGTCCTGTCGGAGCAACATTACGTTCATCGACGGCGGCAAGGGCATCCTGAGATATCGAGGCTACCCGATTGAGCAACTCGCCGAACACGGCACCTTCGTGGAGACCGCGTACTTGTTGCTCGACGGCGAACTCCCGAACGAGTCAGAGTTGGCGAACTGGAAAGCCGAACTGTCGCAGCATGTGATGCTGCACGAAAACATCAAGAAGTTCATGGAAGGCTTCAGGTATGACGCTCATCCGATGGGCATTTTCCTGAGCACCGTTGGGGCACTCTCCACGTTCTATCCGATGGCCAAGAACGTTGATGATCCTACCTTGCGGCGCCGGCAGACGGTACGCTTGATCGCGAAGGTACCGAGCATTGCGGCCTACGCTTACCGCCATCACGTGGGGAAACCGTATGTCTACCCAGACGGTGAGTTGAGCTATACAGGCAATTTTCTTAATCAGTTGTTCAAGCGTACTGAATCGGTCTACCGTCCGGACCCGGTACTTGAACGGGCACTCGACGTTCTCTTCATCCTGCACGCCGACCACGAACAGAACTGCAGTACGAGCGCAATGCGCAACATCGGCAGTTCGAACGCCGACCCCTATGCGGCACTCGCTGGTGCCGCCGCCGCGCTCTACGGTCCACGGCACGGGGGCGCGAACGAGGCGGTGCTGCGGATGTTGAACAAGATCGGTTCTGTCGAGCACGTCCCAGCCTTCGTGGAGAGCGTGAAGAACGGTGAAGGTCGGCTGATGGGCTTTGGGCACCGAGTTTACAAGTCGTATGACCCTCGAGCCAAGGTCATCAAGTCAACTGCCGAGCAAGTATTTAAGGTGACCGGTCGAAACCCGTTGATCGACGTCGCACTCGAACTCGAGCGGATCGCACTCGAGGATGACTACTTCGTGTCGCGCAAGCTCTACCCCAACGTCGACTTCTACTCGGGCCTGATTTACCAGGCAATGGGCTTCGACCCAGCCATGTTCCCCGTGCTCTTCGCGATCGGCCGCACCGCGGGATGGTCGGCCCAGTGGGAGGAGCTACTTAGTGACCCGACCACAAAGATCGCCAGGCCTCGACAAATATACGTCGGACCGGGCCAGCGGGACTACGTACCGCTTGAACGGCGCTGACGTAATCAGAGCCGGTGGTGCACGTTACTACCCAGTCGATTCGCCACGGTAACTCACGACCAACACCGTTACGTCGTCGTTCTGTACAGCACCAGCGGTAAATGATTTCACACTAGAGAATAGGTGCTGGAGTTGCGCCGCTGCGGTTGTGTCGGACGCGCTTTCGATGCTATCGAGAATGCGCTCGTCTTCAAACTCCTCCTCGTCGGCATTGAGGGCCTCGGATACACCGTCCGAGAAGATCACAAGGAAATCTCCAGGCTCCATCGTGAGAGACTCTTCCTCGTACTGAGCACCGGGAAACATCCCTACCGGCATACCGCCTGTCTCGAGCCGACGCGTTCCATTTTTTCCGACAAGAAACGGGGGATTATGACCGCCATTACAACAAATCAAATGTCCCTGAGGATCGAGTAAACCGTAGAACATTGTCGCGTACTTGCCGTCGGCGTCGCGGGTGGCGATTGCGTCGTTCAGGTTAGCGAGGGCAGCCGCTGGACCCTGATCAGAATTCGTCTGAGCCCCCAAGTGCCCCTGAGCTAACGCCGCCATCAGGGCGGCTGCCGGGCCCTTCCCAGACACGTCACCGAGCGCGAAGCCAAACCGACCGTCAGGTAGATCGACAAATTCAAAAAAGTCTCCACCGATCGAACGGCAAGCAATCATCTCTGCCGCCAAATCAAAAAATTTTCCCGCTCGACTGCGGGTCGGCATCAACGACTGCTGGATCTGTGCGGCCGTGGCCATCTCTTGATCAAGCTTGGCTTTTTCTATGGCTGACTTGTACAACTGAGCATTATCGATAGCCACGGCCGCCTCGGCGGCCAACGTCTCCATTGTCGAGCGGGTCGCCGAAGACATCAGTGTTCCCTTTTCGCGACTATCAAGATAGAACACGCCGACACGCCTCTGCTCGGATTGACCGCTCTCCGAGGACTCGAGAAAACGCGTCAGTTGCAGCGGCATGCATAGTACATTTCGAATTCCTAGTGCCACAGTCCCTTCATGTTGGCCAGCGAGGTCCCCTTCAAGCAGGTCCGCTTCAATACGCGGTCGCCCTGTTCGGAACACTTCTTTCGGAATCTTGAGACTCGTCTTAAACCCACCGCCAGGCAGTGTGGTCTGCTTCCGGGACCGACCCAACTTAAACTCAAGTTCACCGGCATCATCAGCCAACATGACAAAACCACGTTCGGCCCCGCCGACAGAGATCGCTGAGTCCAGAACGAGCGCGAGAACATCGTCAAGCACCTTACCCGAACTCAAGGCCCGGAGCCCTTCCAATAGGACCGCCACCTGGTGCATTTCACCAACTGCAGCTATCTTTCGACTGTCCTCAGCTGGAGCGTCCGAGAGAAGAAACACCAGCTCGGCACCAGAGGCTCGTCCCAGTTTTATTTGGTCCCCGTGCTGGAGACCAGTCTTCTCGACTTCTTTTCCGTTAACAAACGTCCCATAGCGCGAGCCCCGATCGCGAATTTCGAAACTGTCACCCGTCTTAACAATTTCAGCGTGGTCCCTGGAAACCTCCCCATTCGTCAGGTGCAAGTCACTAGTAACCCGTCGACCGATAACGAATGGAACATTCTCCACTTCGATCGTGCGCTGACCGAGTTCGTCACTGACTTCAAGTCGAGGCTTGGGCATAGCGATATCTGGTCCAGCAAGGCGTCCGCGTTGAGATTATGCGCACGATCATATCCAAAGCCGCCAGGTTACACTAGCGCCGACGACTCAGCCAGATCCGTGCGAACTGCACACGGAGGAAGACTATCCACCTCCATATCAACGGCCGCTTCGCTGAAACCGGTTCACGACGCCGATGAGTGCTGGCTGCCCCACACCGGAAACAAATCAGCGTGTTCTCGGCAATGTCCGTCTGGCAGTTAGAGCACCGCATCGCACTTCCTGGTTGTTGCTAATTCGAGGCACGTCCACTCTGGCGGGACGGGCGCGTGAGCCTGACAAATCGACCAACTACCGCGCCAGAAACATCCGTAGCCGCCTCTCCTCGGTGTAGCGCCGGAAAGGAACAGAGAGCCACTCAAGTCGGTCGACCAACCGAGTTGAGTCCGCCAAGTCAGTATTCGTCGTGAGCGCGCGCGGCGACTGTCCAGCCAGAAACAGGTCAGCCACGGAACCCGTGAACGCGACAATCACTGAAGTTTCAGCTCCAATCGGCTAGACCGCCGCGGCGAGTCACCCGCCGGCCTCCACGATCTGAAGTAATAGTTCCAATGCACGCTCGTAGGCGGGCGCGATCTCGAGCGCGTTTATTACTTCGCGTTTCGCGTCGTCGACTCGTTCATCAGAAAGATAGGTTTCGGCGAGGTCAACATGCGTAGCGACCCGGTCGATCGGTCCGATCGCCAAACTGACTTCGAATTCGCGAGCGGCCGTGCCGTAATCATCACGGGCCTTCGCCAGCTGGCCAAGGGCCTGATGCGGTATCGAGTCAAACGGGTCAATCTCGACGATGAGCTCATAGGCGCGCCTCCTCCGGCGTTCGTCGCCAAACTCCTCCGCCAGCGAAGCCAGACGTCGAGCCGACTCAATATCGCGATGGTCGTACTCCAAATGCGTCTCAAGATAATCCATCGCTAATCTTGAATTCCCTTGTTCGACCGCAATCTCAGCCAGCGGCACCCTAGGACTACTAGCCCCCGTCGCCGCCGGAGCTAGCTCGACTGCCACCTCGAAAGCGCGCGCGGCCGCCTCAATTTCTCTATCCGCCTGCAGCGCTCGACCAAGTGCCATCTGAACCGGAAAGCTTCCTGGATGCTCTTCACCCAAGGAGCGCAGCATCGCAAGCCGGTCCTCTGGCTCCGCCGCGGACACCTCTTCCTCGGGCCCGAGCATCGCGCGACGAAGGTCACCAAACCGTGCCTCGACTGCCACATCGAACGAAGCTTGCAAGACGTCGAAGTTGAGTCCGGACTGCGCCAACGCCTCCTCCGTGTCAAGACCGTCGCCGTACGCGCGCAACAAATCACCAATGGTTCCTTCACCGTAATGAGCAACGATGTGCTCAACAAGAACCGAGGCTTGAAAGTAGGCCATCGAGATGGTCTCAGGCCGAGA
>DQEK01000271.1:13350-16167 GCA_003533545.1 Acidobacteriota bacterium
GTCGCAAAACCGAGGTCCTGGTCCCGTGCCCAATCGGCACGAGCCCTCTTCTGTTCGAACGTCGACAACCCCTCTGTGAGCCACCGGGGCACCCGCTGGTTGGACATCTGCAGCGTAATGACGTGCGCCATCTCATGCCAAAGCGTCGACTGCCAGTTGAACTCGCCGGGCGTGCGCGCACGCGGGGAATCCAGAGTGACCACCTTGCCAAAGCAAGCCCCCAACGCGCCAATCATTCCAGGGAGTCCGAGAGTACGCACCGCGAAATCATCATGACGCGGGAAAACCTCGACCAGGATCGGTCCTTCCACCTCGAACCCGTACCGGTCCGACAAGTCGACTAGCGCCCGTTGGGCCAGTGACATTACGTAGTTTTTCAGCACGGGTGCTTCGTCTCGGTGAAGCCGCACGACGAGATCGCCCATCTCGAAAGTTTCGAATTCATCCAGACTGTCCAGCAGGCCGAGCAGGTTGTAAGTGACTACGTCGTAGGGATCTTCGGCGAACGAGCGTTCCAACGCCACGCGCGCCCCGGGTTCATCACCGGTACGCAAAAGATGCATCCCCAATTCGGCATAGCTGCGAGTATTCGCAGGATCGATTTCTAGTCCCCGACGCACCAGCGAGACCGCTTCTTCAAACCGGTAGTTGCGTGCCGCCAAATTGCCAGCAACTCGAAAAACCTCACCGTAAACCGGATTGATTTCCAGTACGCGAGCAACTTCGAGCTCGAAGTCATCCAAGCGGTCTTCGACATAAGCCACTGCCGCGATCAACGACCGCGCCTCGAGACTATGTTCGTTAATCGCTAACGCCCGATCCAACGAACCACGGGCTGCTTCGTGGTTTCGGTCATCCAGATCACGCTGCGCGATGAAGAGGTGTGCCCCGACGTCGCCCGGCGCGAGTTCGATGGCTGCCGCTGCAGCGCTCCTAGCAGCGGGAGGGTCGGTGTCGGCCATAGCCTTGGCGAGACCCAAATGCGCCGGCGCCCATCGATCATCAAGTCTCAGCGCGTCGGCAAAAGACCCCGATGCTTCAAGTTGGTCGTACTTGTCTCCGAAGAGTTCCCCCCAAAGTGTGTGTAGCGCCGGATCGTCTGGCTCAGCAAGCGATGCATCGCGAATCAGGCTGTTCGCCATGCGATGCTCCCCCAGCGCCCGGGCAGCCCGGGCGGCTCGATACATGTCAAGTGGCTCCCGCGACCGCTGCAACCTGTCAAGAAGCACCTCGAGCCGCGGCGTCGCCTCATCCCTCCGCCCCAGGTAATCGTGAAGTAACGCCAACTCTAGGCTCGCCGCACTGATCGGGTTAGCGCTCGCGACTGGCCTCAATCGGTTTTCTGCTGCCTCGTAATCCCCGCGTAGGACCTCTAGTCGAGCCAGCAACGCCGTCGCGGACGGGTCGCTGGCGTCGCGTGTGGATGCCAGTGCATAGGCATCGTCATAGGCGCCATGCGCTATCGCGGCGGTCGAATCTCTATGAAATTGCCGCTCTTGCTCCTCCGTGTAGGGCGGCTGGGCAACCGCCGCCACTGGGCCTAAGAAAGCTCCACCTAGAAACGCGCCGGTGAGGCAAATCGCCGGAAGGCCAGTGAATACAGAACGAGAAACACTCAGCGACACGCACACCTCCCAATGGCTTTCACAAACACAAAAAAAGTTCGCTATATCGTGGCCATCTGGCCCATCGGACCTGGCCAATAACCCTTTGTACGCAACTTCGGTTCTCCTGATGCAGTCCTGGGGTGTAAAGTGCGTCGCCCACTCGGCATCACAAGAACGCGACCGACTGGTGGGAGGGAATATCGAAGCGGCGTCGGCACTTATTGCAAGACACCATCTCGTCGACCCGCACCATGTAATCCCGAAGCTTCCGGTGCATCTCCCGGTCCTGTGAATCAGCGCCGCGCGGCGGCTTGTCCTTCTTGAGCCGGCGGATCCACCGCACCTGGTATTCTCCCCGGTGCCGGCACTTCGGGCAGGTGTAGGTCGCCGGCTTCAGCTCCTCTTGCTCGTTAAAAAACTCTCGCTCGTGGCGTGGCATATGAAGATCATACCCGCGGACGGACGTTTCAGCGCGGTCTTATAAAGGGCAGGTATCCGCTAATGTCACAGGTTGGAACAGTCGTGTTCTATGTCTCGGGACACGGTTTTGGACACGCATCCAGACAAATCGAGATTATTAATGCGCTAACAGCTCTACAACCTGATACTTCTGTTGTCATCCGCACAAACGCTCCCCGGTGGCTGTTCGATCGAGCATTGACCCGTCCGTGCAAATTCGCGGTGCTTGAACCAGATACCGGTGTCATACAGGTCGATAGCCTCCACGTGAACGCCAGCGCCACAATCGCCAGGGCCTGGGATTTTCATCGTACGCTCGAACACAAAGCTTGCGATGAAGCGCGACTCTTGGATGAGCACGGTACCGCCCTCGTCGTGGGCGACATTCCTCCCCTGGCTTTCGCAGCGGCCAAGGCGGCTGGTGTCCCCGGAATCGGCATCGGCAACTTTACCTGGGACTGGATCTACGACCACTATGGGGACCTAGTGGCGACCACTCCAGACTTACTACCTCGACTCCGGGCGGCCTACAGCCTAGGGGACATGGCGCTGCGACTTCCGATGGCAGCGGGATTCGAAACATTCCGTAGGGTCGTTGACGTGCCGCTGGTGGCACGACACTCACGGCAACCGCGGAACCACACGCGCGCCGAACTGGGGCTTCCCATCGATTGTCCACTGGTCCTCGTATCGTTCGGCCGATATGGGCTCGAAGCGATCGATTGGCTGCAGGGGGGCAAGTTGCGCGACA
>DQEK01000331.1 GCA_003533545.1 Acidobacteriota bacterium
ACGTTGCAGGCAGACGGCTATCAGTTCCTGACCTATTAAAACGCAAATGGAGACAACCTGATGAATCGTGTGGCACTGACCTGTGCGATCCTTGTAGTTATCACTAACCTAGCCTCTGGACAAACCACTGAGGAGAAAATCTCTCAGGCTACCAAGGCTCTGCCAGAATCGATGCGGGCTGGAGCTTCGGTAGTCGAGTACGACGCAATGGGCTACCGAACGGTTCTTCGGCAAGGAACAAACTCACTGGTTTGCGAACCGGATGACCCCACTGTCGAGGGCTTCCGTGTCACCTGCTATCACCAGAACCGGATTGCCAGGCTCAACTTCGAGCGGCAGCTTACGGCGACCGGTAAATCCGCCGCGGAAGTCTTTCAAGCTCGAAGCACTAAGGTTGACGCCGGAGAACTGCCACTCCCCGTAGCCGGGCAGATGGGTTATTTCCTTGGAGGTCCAAACGAAGCGAGTGCTGCACCGACTCGTTCGGTCCGCCTCCCCTACGCCACCGCTAAGTCGACAGGTTTGCCGACGGAAACCGATGAATCGGAAGGCGTCTGGCTGATGCAAGCAGGCACCAACCGGGCCCACATTATGATTGTCGGCACACCATCGGGCGCTCCACCAATGGCTTCGCTGACTGAGACCGACAAAGTCGCCACAGCCGTGCTCCCGGCACCGGTAGCCCTAAGGGCTGGTGCGACGGTCGTCGAGTACGATGAGGACGGTGAGCGCCACATCCTGCGACAGGGGACCAACACCCTCGTCTGCGAGCCTGACGACCCCAACACGGAAGGGTTTACGGCGTGGTGTTACCAAGAGGGGCACGTGCCACGTGTGAACTTTGAGAAACAGGTAGCCGCGAGTAGTAGCGAACGCGCTGAGGTGTTTCGTCAGCGGGTGCAGGCTGTCGAGGCGGGCAAAATTCCCCTACCGGTAGCTGGCCAGATGCAGTACATCCTGTCAGGTGACAGTCTCGGGAACGCAACCCGTCGCGGCCAAGTGGCACGCCTCCCATACGCCACGTCAGCCTCAACCGGTCTACCGGAGGAACGAAGTCACGACGGCATCTGGCTGATGCAAGCAGGCACTAACCGCGCTCATATTATGATCATGCGTCCGTAAGAGAATTCTTGTCACCACACAAAAGGGGTTGCTCGACCGCATCTCCTTCTAGTACGAACGTGAAATGGACCTTAACAACCCCGCCTGCCAAGAGGTGTGCGCTATAGTAGAAGCGGGGCGCCGATGACGCAAATCACAAGACGGGGTGTGGCTACGATGGTCGTCATTCTCCCGCTGACCACCGCGCTTGGATGCTCGGCACCTTCAAGAGAATCGGTTCCTCCTGCTGTCGAAGTACCACGGATACCCCAAACCGGCGAGTTCGGCCCAGCGTCTCACACCTACGAACTCGTTGGCCCATTGGTACCGAAGACCACAACGATGGTCACGGCCTGGGACCTCCCCCAGAACCCTCTGACCGATCCCGCGCTCGACATACGCCAGGACGCCGACCTGATCCGCCAAGGGTTTCAGTTGTTCACCAATACCCCAGAGGCAACGCCTCGCTTTACGACAAGTGGAATGACATGCGCTAACTGCCACCTGAATCAGGGCCAGCGTGAGTTGGCGTTACCGCTCGTCGGCACATCCGGCATGTTTCCCGAATACAACAACCGCGCAGGCCGAAACTTCAGCTTGGAAGACCGGATTGTGGGATGTTTCTATCGCAGTGAGAACGCTGTGCATGGACCGGATAACGGTGGCCTTGCAGCCGCACGCTCAGGGGCAGTGCCCTCGCCCCCCAGTGTTAACACGGATACACTCGTTCTCCCCAACGTTGCTTCTCAAGAAGTCATCGCGCTTGCCGCATATCTACGGTATTTGTCTGAGGGCTACACCCCTGGTGAAGACCCACCGTGGCGGAAAAAGAATCGGATTCTTCGCGAGAACCTTCTGCCAATCGACGCGTTGGACCCACAACGTGGAGAAGCAATCTATACCGAACTGTGCGTGAACTGCCACGGTCCAGAAGGCCAGGGCGTGCAGGTCGGTGATAAGAAGGCAGGACCGTTGTGGGGACCACGGTCGTGGAACGATGGCGCCGGAATGGCCCGTTTCTATACGCTTGCTGGCTTCGTTCGTTACGCGATGCCCTATCTCGACCCTGGTATCCTCAGCGATAAAGACGCGCAACACGTCTCTGCATTCATTATTTCAAAGCCGCGCCCATCCTATCCGTATAAGACCGAAGATTACCAAGTTGAACCACTACCGGTCGACGCGGCGTTCTACGGTCTTGACAACGCCGAAGCCGTGTCCGGCCACTCGCCGCAGCCGTAGCCAGCACACCCCAGACTATTCGTAGCGGATACTCTGCAGGAAATCGCGGATGCTGGTGCTCCACCGGTCAAGGGTAGGAGCTGGACCAACCACCTTTACGAAATACGGTCCGCCCGGCGTCTCGATGACCGCCGCTTCAAGTGTAAAACCAGGCTTCTCGTGCCGCACGGGGGACCCGGGACGGACCTCCGCAACGTAGGTGCCATCTACGACCAGATGCGTGACAGGGGAACCGCCATCCGCTTCAAAGTGACCCAGCTTGGCCACCTCCCGCGACGGCTGACCGCTTGGCTGCTCCACCTGGCTGAGCCACCGCTCGAGATTCGCTTCCACGCTGCCACCCGAGCCGCCGAAGTAGTACACAACCAGTGAGGCATTTTCACCATCACTCTCGACATGCGGGAGGACAAACTCCGCGTATCGCATCGACGACCCAGACTCAACCGCTAGCCAATCCTCAGGCGCATCAAATCTGAGTGCTCCTTGCGTAGAACCAACCCCGACCATGACAACCGCCAAGAGCCACTTCGACACCATCTACTCCAAAAAAAAGCTGGGGGCCGTTCCAGACGACCCCCAGCGAGACCCAACAACTTCACACTCAGAACAATTACTGCGGTCGGATTTTCGAAAGTAAATCTATCGCCTGTCTTTTCTGTGCCGAGTCGTTCGGAGAAAGGTCAATGAACCTTTGAAAATCGTCGGCTGCCGGATCGTAGTTCTCTTCACCCGATTGTCGATTGGACTGCACCCGAGCCATCCCCCGGTAGTAATACGGCATCGCGGTATTTGACGACCGCCTGATCGCAACGCTCAAGACCCGAATCGCATGGCCATATTCCTCACGCTCCATCAGCGTGTTCCCACTAAGGTCGACAAACGCCGTCATCCAATCGGAAGGTAACGGACGACCGAGCCCATTGACGTAGCGATGCATCCGCTGATACAAACCCGCATCACCTGCCATCAGCATCGCCTGTATCCCGATCTCGACCGGAAGCCCTGGTTCGTCCGGGGGGGAATCGGCCCACCACGCAAGCATGGCGTCATATTCATCCAGTGCCTGTGGCACATTACCCTCCGCCTTGTAACTATCTGCGATCGGGAAATGCAGATTCACGTTGTTCGGAAGAGAAAAGAGGAGCATCTGGAACTTTTCCCGTCCGCTACTATGATTGCCCGCTGCGAGATCCGCATTCGCCTCGGCGAGCAGATCCTGCATGAAATAAAGGACGAACTCGAGGTCTTCGTTGCGCCCCGGGAGAACCTCAATTTCACGCTGGGACATAGTGTATCCAAGGTGGCTTCCGTTGGCGGTGATCCGCCACATCCCCGGCTTCAAATCATCAAGGTCAAAATCGCCGTCGCCACCGGCGAATTCCTGGGTCGGCCCCGTGTCGGTTTCCAGGTAGATCGCCGTGACCGTGCTACCGGACAAGCCTTCTCCCGCAGCGTTGGTCACCGTACCGTCCAAGTCGACCCGACCCTTCCAATCCTGACCGCTGACCGCCACTGGCACTGCCAGCACAACAAACAGAACCACTACCCACCGCAATGCATAATCCTTCACGTTAGCCCCCAAAAACCAAAAATTTTCTTGGCCCCCTGGGCTCCCAAGGGACAGAACAACACTAATTATAATTGACTCATAAAGCAGTGGTAAACCCTGTGTTCATCAGAAACCTAGATGGTAGAAGTTGCGCACTCAGGGCGAGATATCCACTCGCACATGGGCGTTCGTCCAGCAGCATTGGAACCCGCCACTGGCGCCAGATGAATCGTTCGCTTGTGCCCGTAGGATATACACGCCCGGGGCACTAAAGGTAACAGTCGTGCTCGTCTCACCGGTTGCCTCGTCGGTTTCCGGTCGGGGTTCGCTGAAGACGGCCTCCCCTTCGCCACGATACTTACTCCATCGGACCCGAACGGGAGCACCCTCAAGAGCCCGCCGATTCGGGTCAACCTGCCCGTCGTCAGTCGCCCACAGGGTTAAGGTCAACGAGTCGTCCGCCGCCGCTTCGTACTCGGCACTAATCCCTAGCGGGGGGCCGTGATGGAACTCGCCGAACGATGTGAACTTGACCTGCGGCGGTGTGTTTCCCTGCGCCGGTTCAAGGTAGGGCTCAACTTCCCATAGCGGGTCGAGGCCCATCGGCACTTGTGTGAGTTGCCCGTTTGCAACGATCGTCCAGGTGAGCGTCTGACCGGTAAAATCCGGCGGCACATTAATGGAAAAGACGCCCCAAGCTCGACGAGGCAGAAAGTGCGTAGGCTGGCCATAGTCAGGACCACCAGGCTCAATCCGGTTGTCCGGTCCCACTGGAATATCGAGCACCTCCTCGGTATTCCGGTTGAAATACCCGACGAGCAAGTGAATCTGCCCATCTGAAGTTCGGAACCAGCCCTCGTAGGCCGCGGTCACGCTTTGGCCAGAGGCTCGCATCGGTGCCAGGGGCAACTCTTGGGCTATTACCCGGTGTGGCACGGCTAGGAGGCCGACCATCAGAATCGCGGCAGTACTGACGCGCGCAATGAAAATCCAACCTGCGGTCACGATGGGAACTCCTGTCTAGGGAAGGGTCTAGTTAACACGGACGAACGCAAGATTGTTGTCGATGCGTCGACCGGCGAGGACACGCTCATCAACGCCCCCGCCGGAGACAACACTGAATAACTAGGGCTGCTGGTCAGTCAACGCAAGCTGGCTTGCTTCACGCTCAGCAATCTCAACCTCGAGGTCTTCGTCACTCATGTAAGTGATGTTCACCCACGCATGCGCCATCTCATCGACCGTTCGGTCACCCCACCCGACCCATTGGTTCGGGTCAGGATTATCACGATTCGCTGAGGTGTTGTCGTGCCAGGCCGTAACCCGAAGCAGGGTCCCCTTGGGCAACAACGGCGCCGCATCGTCAGCGTAGACGTAGTTGTTATGCCAATCGAATTGGTATTTATCAACGTGGTTCAACATCCGGCGTCTACCGTCCGGAAGCAGTGCCTCCATCGACATCGCCTTACCGCGAAGGTGCATGTGGGGTTGGAAGTTCTCAACACGGCCGGCCTTCTTCAACGCAAAAAAGCCCTGGTGCACGGAAACGGTATTCGGAGGAATATCGAGGCCACGACTTCCACCCTCAATGCCATGAATCAGATGTAACACTTGGCGATACTTTGGTTCGTAGCCCTTGGGATGAAAGTAGACCGCAAGCTCAGCTGAATTGGTGATCTCGTCTCCGACCGCGTGATAGTGAATGTCCCACACAATCTTGGACTCAGGTAGCATGAGCTTACCGCTGTCGGAACGGGTGATCTCACCCTGCTTACCAACAGCCCATTCCATGAAGAGCCCAGGACCGATTTCATCAGGGTCATTCCCAATCATGAACTCTGGCTCCTCCTGTTGGAGTCGCGCGAGCGCGTGATGAGTGATCCGCCGGCCTTCTGGGGTGGACGGCCGAATCTCAATTGCTCGAACCCACCGAGGTTCAGTTAACCCAGTCTCAACGACCGGCTTATACCAGACGTCCTGTGCCTGCGCAGGCATCGTGTAGGCTGGCGATCGGATAATGAGGTCTGGCGGACCGAACAGTTCCTCATAGTTCCACGTTTCACCCTCAGGCCAAGTCATTGGACGCGGCATATCCGTCAGGTCGCCCATCGGCGCTCCGTTGTCGACCCATCGCACGATGGTGTCGATCTGCGCACTCGACAGGGACCGGTCATTCTTAAAATCCTGGATGCCAACACGCTGGTCCAAATGCCATGGAGGCATCTCACGTGACTCAATCACGGCCTTGATCCTCCGCGCCCAGGGTCGCGTTTCACGATACGACACAAGGGACATCGGTGCCATCGAGCCGTCACGGTGACACGCCTCGCATTTCTCCTGGAAGATCGGTGCAACATCGCGCGCGAACGTGACCGATGGGTCAGACGATTGCGCCGACGCCGTCGAGGTCAGCACCGCTACCACACCAAGCGCGAGCACGCCCACACTCAGGACCTGCCTCATCCCGCTACGGACCTGTGCCTCTACCATCACGCACTCCCCTGTCGAATCATCCGGGTGAACCCACGGAACCCGGTAGGTCTCGAATGAACGAGAACCACTACCGAAACCCAGCGTAAGCTTAAGTGGTCCAGATTTTACCGCTATTTCGCATAGGCCGCACTACCGGAATCAAAATGTCAAAAAATGTTCACAAATTGACCAATTCTAGCTACAACCTAACTGGAGGGGACGACTGGGCACACTGAATTACCGCAGGAACGCAACCTCATGGGGAAACCCTTACCCGAGGCTACTCAGAGACCGAAAAATTGAAGACTGGATGGAAGAGGACGAAGGCGACACTCACAGCCTACAGCGGGGCCGGCACTGAATCACTAAGTGTTTGCGCCGGAAGTCGAACGAACTAGGATGAGACCCACCTTTTCATCTGCCTCTCATCCTCACTCTGACCACGAAACGGACGAGTTAGAAACAGGCCCATCTTCTTAAACGCCTTTGCAGTTGAAACACTCGCTTTCGCGACACCCTTGGCAACCGACGTACTCACTTTCGCGACACCCTTGGCAACCGTGGTGCTCCCTTTCGCGACACCCTTGGCAACCGTGGTGCTCCCTTTCGCGACCCCTTTTCCGACCGCGCTAGCCGGACGGGTTATAACTCGCCACCTAGACGGGTCATTGGCCAATGGGTCGAACTCGTTGGCCTGAGGAACCAGCGGTCCGATAGTCGGCAGAGCGTCCCGAGCCGACCAGCGCGGGGCAGGCCGGTGAGCCATCAGCCTCTCATCAAGCACTGGGCCAGATGGCACGATCTCGTGAGGCGCCCACTCAATCGCAACCGGCGAAAGAACTCTTGGAGCCAAAAACGACTCAAGGGGGCTCGGAGGCGGAGGTGGAACCACGATGCCCTCGATCGACGGGTGCGGAAGACCTTCCCGACTATCAGCCGATGTCGTGGGACCAAGCCCGAGCACAGCAGGCAGAGCTGACAAAGCCCGGTCGACCACCACGGGTGGCAGCGTGGCCAACACCGTTACTGTACTGGCGAGCAGGACAACCCAGCCAAGCAGGGACACCCTGGAATTACGCCGTTTCCGCGAACCGTCTCGATTCATCATCCTTCGAGGAAAAACGCCTACCCGTATTATCGGAAAGGATACACGAAGCCATAGCACAAAAAAAGAAAACGATCGAACTCAGAAAACTGACGAAAACCTTAGTGTATTTGTCTCTTACCCTCAGGTCCCTTCTGCTCGAAGACCAGAAACGCCACCCGGATACCGCTTTGGCTACCCCAAGCACCAGCGGGATTCTGAAGCACCCCAGCCGTGCACCCAAGCCGACATGCTGCTACCGAACGCACGGTCAACCGTCCACATCGGTTGATTGTGTGCTGCAGCAAAAAAACGGGGCGGGCTGGGAACATCCCAGCCCGCCCCGTTGGTGTCTACCCTAAGCTCGCCTTAGTACGCGTAGCGTAGGCCGATTTGGAGCTGCCGTGGCAGTCCATTATTCACGAGCGTCCGGAGAATCAGATAGGTACTGCTTCTCCGTTTGTCACCAGACGGTGCATTGAAGTTGGAATTGTTAGTCATGTTGATGAAGTCAACATAAGCCTCTAACGTATCCGCATTCGGCATCTCCAGCGTATAGCCAGCACGCCCGTCGAGCTGGAAGTACTTCGGCCCAACGCCACCGTTACGGCCACCAGCATAGTTAACCGTGTAGGAATCCGTTCCCTCGCCCGAATAGGTCCCGGCCGCCAACCACTCGTCGTTCGCGGTGCCGTTCTGGTTCGAATCCAAGGTGCTGTCGAGCAGCGAGAAGCGTGCTCCACTCCGGATCCGCATGATGCCGCTCACCCGCAGACCACCGGTGCCAGGCACAGCAATGGTCGTGTTGGCCACGAGGTTATGCCGGCGGTCGAAGTCCGTCGGTCCCCAGTTCGAACCCAGATTCAGGTCTCCGCCAACCTGGGTATACACGGACTGGGCGTCACCTTGGCGAGTGTTGCCTCGGGTATTCCCTAGGGTGTAGGAGACGCGGAAGCGGTAGTTGTTGCTGAACCGCTTGTCTAACGACACCTGCAATGCATCGTGGTTGATTGATCCACCATTGAGGAGTTGATAGACGTCATCGACGTATGTCGAGTTAGGCCGCTCAATCTTCGCCGTCCGCGCCGTGCTGACGCGCCTGGGCTGGTTGTGATTGTGCAGAATCAGCTGAGCGCGTTGCATGACACGGATGTAGTCCATGCTCAACGCCATATCGCTAGCTATCTGACGCTCAAACCCGAATGACAGTTGGTCGGCGTAAGGGTTCTCCCGGGCCGCATTGTCAAATCGGATATTACCAGCGTTCAGCACCTTCGACCCTGGTGGGTAGAGCGCATCAATAACCGCCCAATTGACCGTTGGCCCGTCTTTCAGATAGGCAGCGGTTGGCCGCAGACCATTCGACGGCCCTGGGTCGACGCCGTCCAGTGGCAGATTCACGTTGAACGAATCGTCGTACATCTGCTCACCGAAGACGTTATCGATGTGGGTGATGCGGAACTTCTGGTAGAAACGACCCAATCCACCCCGTAGCACGGTCCGTCCGTCCTCATCAAGGACATGCGAAAAACCGAGACGTGGCGCGAGGTTGTTTTTGTCAATCGGATAAATCGTGGAGCTCACCGCCTCACCGTAGAACTCGTTGTCCGCGTTCGGCGTTGGCATGATCTCCACGTCATACCGCACGCCGATACTCAACGTCGTCCGGTCGTTTATCTGCCACTTATCCTGCGCGAAGCCACTGAGAACGGTTCCCGTCATGACGTAGTGCTGGTTGTTTGGCACCTGAATCGACAAACGCTCGGGGTAGGTGGAGTAGTCCGACGCATTGAAGTCCTTGTTCGTGTCGAAGATAAACCGCCCGTTCCGACGCCCGTTGGAGTTGTAGTTCAAGTTCATGTAGCGCCACGCAACACCGAATTTAAGGTCGTGGTCACCCTTCTTGTCCGGGACAAACACCGAGAACTGGTTTTCTGCGTTAAGTGTCCAGTTGATCCGCCGGAACGCCGTGTTGAGGGTGCCACCAGTCCAGTCCAGGAAATTAAGTTGTGGCGCCTCGGTTTTCTGCGCCTTTGGTGGCGAAGCAAAAGACTGCTCAGTCGAGCCCCAGTGCAGGTCTTCGTAAACTTCACCAAACCTCAGCACGTTGACTTTGTTGTTCCCGATGACTGAGTTGATTGACCCACCGGCTGCCCAGTCGTGGTCGTGCTCATGCTCCGCGCTGCCGATGCCCCAGCTCGTAGCTGCGTGAGTCGATGGGGACGTTTCATACAGCCAACGGCCTCCCCACGTATTGTTCGCATTGATCTGATGGTCGCCGCGGGCAAAGAAGTTCCACGGTCGCACTTCTTCGATCTCAGCGCGGTTCTGGTCCGGCCGGGACGGGATGTTCACCGTCACACCCGTATCGAGAATCGGCCGCTCGAGGCTCCAGAAGAAATGCAGCTTGTCTCTGAGAAGCGGGCCACCAACGGTGAATCCCAACTGCTTCTCCTGCGTGTCCGGCTTCACCAGACTCTGCGAGGCAACGAAGTAGTCCTTCGCCGTCATCTGATGCCCCTTCACGAAGGCAAACAAGGCTCCATGAAACTCATTCGTTCCCGACTTCGAAACAGCGTTGAGCACGCCACCCGAAGCGAGTCCGAACTCGGCGTCAAACTGTCCGGTGAGAAGCTGGAACTCCTGCACCGCTTCGATCGGAATCCGCGCCTGCGCGCCGGCGGAGCCACCCAAGTGGTCATCGTCGTTGCTGGCACCATCAAAGTTGTAGGCCACATTCGAGGAGTCCTGGCCGTTAACCATGATTGAGTCCGCTGCGAAGGAAGAAGTGGACCCGGTCGCGACCACTCCAGGGACCAAGTCGAGATATCCGGTGAAGTTCCGGTTGAACGATGGCGTGTCCAGCAACTCTTGCTGCTGAACGTAGCCACCGACTTCCTTCGAAGTCGTGTCAACCAGTGGAGCCTCAGCGGTAACGGTAATCTCTTCCTCGATACCGCCCACCGTCAATTCAACGGAGAGGGTAAATGAAGACCCGACCGTCAACGGAACATCCGGGCGGATGTAGCGCCGGAACCCCGCCAACTCTGCCGAGATTGTGTAGGTGCCAGGAGCCATAACCGGAAAGAAGAAAGAGCCGTCAACGTTCGCGACGGTCTCTCGGAACTGCCCGTTCTCCTGGTTGGTTGCCACAACGGTCACACCCGGAAGGGGGAGACCTTGGTCGTCAACAACCTCTCCACGCAACTCCGAACTAGCATTTTGCGCCGTAGCCGTTCCAGCCACGAGCGAAACCGCCATCACGAAAAGCAATAGCCGACGCATGAGTAGCCTCCTTACAAAAATAGCT
>DQEK01000360.1:0-1043 GCA_003533545.1 Acidobacteriota bacterium
GCCAGCTTTGCCGCCGTCGGCATGGGCAGCGACACCTGCGGGTCGATCCGAATTCCGTCGGCACACCATGCGTTGGTTGGTTTGCGTGGGACTCGAGGATTGGCGAGTGGCGACGGCATCATTCCGCTGTCGACAACGCAGGACATCGGTGGACCGCTCGCCAGATCGGTTGAGGATCTTGCTATCACGCTCGATGCCACGGTCGGACTCGATCCGGCCGACGAGACGACTCGCCGAAGTGAAGGACGGATTCCTGCCACCTTCAGAGACGCGCTTGACCCGCGTGGGTTAGGGGGCGCCCGTGTGGCACTCCTGGAGGAACTGCTGGGCGATACCGCGGCGGAGCGACCCGTGCGCAGGGTCATTGAGGCGGCCGCCGAGGAGATGGAGGCCGGCGGGGCTGAGATGATCGAGATTGGTGAAACCGACTTCGGTTCACTGTTGCAGGATGCGTCTGTTATCGGGTTGGAGTTCAAGTTCGACTTCGACCGGTATCTGGCGAACACCCCATCCGCCGCCGTCCGCTCGCTGGCCGAACTGGTGGAGCTTGGTCTCTACCACGAGGTACTCGGGTCCGGGGCGCTACAGGCTTCCCTTGACGTTGAGACGCTCGACACCGATGAATACCGCGAGCGGAGAGCGCGCCGAGACGAGGTACGCTCCGCGGTGGAGACGTTGCTTGATGAATACGAACTAACGGCGCTACTGTATCCAACCATTCGCCAGACCGCACGGCCCGTCGGCCAGCGGCAGCCGGGCAGCAACTGCGCGTTAAGTGCGATATCTGGGCTTCCCGCCATTACCGTGCCGGCGGGCTATGCCGAGGACGGCATGCCAGTCGGCCTCGAGATGATCGGCCGAGAGTTCGCAGAATCGGACCTCATACGGCTTGCATATGCTTACGAACAAGCAACCGATCACCGCAAACCGCCACACAGCACTCCGAGTCTAGTGACCCGCTCTGAACCTGTGGAGGTCGACGTGGAAGCGCAGGCGGATGACGGTTCCGGATTGCAGGCTCGTTTCGTTTTCGACCGCGCCGC
>DQEK01000360.1:1352-2491 GCA_003533545.1 Acidobacteriota bacterium
TCGTTTTCGACCGCGCCGCACGGCAATTGACCTACCGGGTCACGGTGTATGGTGTGACCGACGACGCGGTGCTGTTCACCCACATCCACCGCGCCGTTGATGGCGCGGTCGGTCCCGTGGCGCATCTTCTTGGTGGTGGAGCCCGGCCACGGGTATCGGGCACGCTTCTCCTCTCGGCTGCTGACCTCCGCAGTCTGCGCGCGGGTGACCTCTACGTCGACGTACACACAAGAACAAACCTACCTGGCCTCCGTGCGCATATTCGGTGGCCAGAAGAGTGAGAGACTCCCTTGAATTTGCTGGCTCGTTCAGGGTGCGAGCGTCAATCCGGCACCCGGGCCCACCGGGAGACCGAGCCACATCCACATGATGAGCAGTACCGCCCAGCAAGCGAAGAAGGCGAAGGTGTACGGCAGCATGGTCGCGACGACTGTGCCAATGCCAGAGCGCTTGTCGTAGCGTTCAAAGAACGCCACGATTAGCGCGAAGTAGGACATCATTGGCGCAATGATGTTCGACGTGCTGTCACCGATTCGGTACGCGGTTTGGGTCAGTTCGGGTGTATAGCCGAGCAGCATGAACATCGGGACGAAGACTGGGGCCATAATGGCCCACTTCGCCGAAGCGCTTCCCATGAAGAGGTTGATGAACGACGAGAGAAGCACGAAGCTGAGCATCAATGGGATGCCACCGAGGCCAGAGCCACGCAGGGTTTCGGCGCCCTTCACCGCCATAATCAATCCCAGATTGGTCCAATTAAAGTAGGCGACGAACTGCGCAGCAAAGAACACCAGTACGAGGTATGTACCGAGCGTGCCGACAGTCTTGCCCATGCCGTTCATGACGTCGGTATCGCTCTTGAAGGTCCCGGTCGCGACCCCGTAGGCGACCCCCACCGCCGTACCGCCCAGGAAGATAAAGGCGACGATGCCGGATAGGAACGGTGATCTGAGTAATCCGCCGGTGTCGGGGTTCCGGAGAAATCCCTCGGACGGAATGGTTCCCCAGAGCAGGAATCCAGCGAAAATCACCATGGTGATTACCGCGTATCGGAGTCCACGCCTTTCAAGTGGTGATACCTCTCGCAGTACGTCTGGGGATTCTTCTTCTCCGTCTCCCTCATAGGTTCCGAGGCGGGG
>DQEK01000360.1:2791-3355 GCA_003533545.1 Acidobacteriota bacterium
TTCTTCTCCGTCTCCGTCATAGGTTCCGAGGCGGGGTATGACAACGCGTTCGGTGACCCAAGTTCCCGCCGCTGCAATGAGAAAAGTTGATGCCGCCATGAAGTAGTAGTTGGCGGCAGGGTTTACCCGGTATCCGTCGTCGACGATGCGGGCCGCCTCCTCAGACAGGCCGGCCAGGAGGGGGTCCACGGTACCGAGGAGTAGATTGGCACTGTATCCACCTGAGACGCCCGCGAACGCGGCCGCGAGCCCGGCGATCGGATGCCGCCCGGCGCCCAGAAAGATGATGCCGCCTAGCGGAACCAGTAGTACGTAACCGATCTCGCTGGCCGTGTTCGACAGCACGCCTGCCAGCACGATGACAAACGTCAACAGCCTCTTGGGAGCCGAAAGGACCAGCAGCCGAAGTGCAGCACCGATGAGGCCGCTGCTCTCCATGACTCCGATACCCAGCATCGAAACTAGCACCGTGCCCAACGGAGCGAAGCTAGTGAAGTTGGTCACCATCTCGGTGAGGATTCGGTGAAGCCCGTCAACGGTGGCCAGGCTCACTGGTTGAATCAG
>DQEK01000007.1 GCA_003533545.1 Acidobacteriota bacterium
GCGGCCTCCATGACGGCCTCTTCTTGGCCCCGACGTTGATTTGTTGATGTCGCCGTTCCCCGCCTGAGGTCTCGGCTTAGAAGGGTTCTTCGTCGGGATATCGATCTTCGTCAGCGGGCATGGGGTAGCCCGAGCTCTCGTGGACAGTGGGCTGCGAGCGGACATCCTCGCCCGGTAGTTCGTCGCTGGCCAGCAAGCGCTCAAAGGCCGCCTCGTCCAGGATCGGCACACCGAGCGCCTCGGCCTCGACCAACTTGGACGGCCCGGCAGCCTCGCCGGCGACCAGCGCCGTGGTCTTCACCGAGACCTGCTGCGGCGATCTGCCGCCCCTAGCCACAATGGCCGCCCTCGCCTCGTCGCGGCTGTAGCCGTCCAGCGTGCCGGTGACCACGATGACCATGCCAGCCAGCACAAGACCCGAGTCGGCTCCCCCCACCGCTCCAGCGTCGGCGTCGTTGCTCTCCTTAGCGGTCAGTTGCCGATTCGAGAACCCGATCAAGGATGGGCTGTCGGGAATCAGATCAAGTTTTACAAGCCGGCTTTGGATCGCCCCTCTTGAACGTTGGTGACGTCTGGCGATCTCGGCGACGGTCAACTTCTCGTCAAACTCTCTTCTCAGTTGCTCCTCTTCTTCCGGTGTCCAGCGGGAGCCAGCGATGCCGCCACGAGAGAGTTCACTCGGTCGTCCAGTACCGCCTACTGCCATGTCGACATTCAGTGGGTCGGGTCCGTTGACCCATGTGATCTTTGAGATGGTGTCGGTCGGCCATATGGCCATGATCTCACCGCCATCGCCGATGAAGGTCGTGAACTCACGATCCATCTGGATCGACATCGCTCTGATCCGGTGTCGATTGGAGGTTATTGGCTCGCTGTCGGTCGGATCGATGCCCTCAACGGGTTCCGTGAACTCGACACAAATTTGATCGTCGAGGGGAAGGTCCATGACTGACCGACTCTTCGTGGGCTGTCCTCCGATAATGGCGGTTGGATCGTTCGGGTGTGCGGCGGCGGAGAAGTCTTCGGCGTAGAAGTCTTCGATCGACATTACGGGTTTGTCGTACTCGCGAGCTTTCTCCGCCTTCCTTGACATTGAGGATGGATTCGCTGCCACAACAAGATCGCAGCCCTTCTTGGTGACACTAGAAACAGGCTGTAACCCGATTTGAATTGCTCTCGCCTCGAGATCAGTTCGGGCGATCTTCTGCCCGTCAACGATCGCCTCTCCGGTAAAACAGACTCTCATTCCAGATGAGAGCGGCCCTGGCTCGGATCGCTTGGTGACCTCTGGGATCTCCACGTTCTCTACTCCCAGAGCCTTGGCGATTGTGCCAATCATTGAGTGTTCAGCTTCGGTCATCACGCCGTCTCGCTGGGCTGCGCTGATAATGGACTTCAGGTAGGTGGAATGTGCGGCGTCTAGTTGCTGGGGGTCGATGCCTAGGTCAATAGCCACGCCGGACATGTGCTCGCGCTCTGACTGGGTTATCACCAGATCATCGAGGACCCAATCGAGCATGTTGAGATACTCCAACAGCGCGCCATCCGAGGTCGGATACTGCGCCCCAGCGACAATCCGCGCCATCTGACTCTGCGGTGAACTGCCTGTGGCCTCGCGACGGAGCGTCCGTGGGTTCAAAGGAAGGTTCTCATTCTGGACTGTCGCAGGAGCCCCTTCGGGAAGTTCTTCGAGGAAGTGCAGCATCAACTGCGCCGTTGCCCTCGCATCGGCAAGCGCCCGGTGGTGTCCATCGAGAGAAATGCCGAACCGGGAACACGCAGCCTCAAGGTTCTCAGAGGTCAAACGTAGGGTGCAGTGACCCCGGCCCTCATCAATGTCCGCGTCCAAGCGCTCGAATTCCTGCCGGAGCATCCGCACATCGAAACTTAAGTTGTGTGCCACTAGCACGGCGCCGTGGAGGCGGAGTGCAAGAGCGCCGGCGACCTCGTCAAAGACAGGTGCAGCTTCGACCATCGACGCCGTGACCCCATGAACCCCCACTGGGCCCGTGTCGCGCTGTGGATTGATCAGGGTGTCGTACTCATCGACCACCGCACGTGATTCCTCGTCTACGACTACTGCGGCAACCTCGACTATCCGGTCATGCTTTCCAAAACCGGTCGTTTCACAGTCAACGATTGTGAACATGGCCGGAGTCTCTCAGAGATTATTGAGTAGCAAAAGAAGGGGTCTTGGGGTTCCGCCTTATCTGACTAGTCCTGATGATGAGGAATGGAAAAGGCTCAGAAGAGTGGGGAAGTTCTGTCCGCCCGATATTTAGTGGTCAATAATTCCATTCGAATGTTGGCAGAGCTAGTCAACCTTGATTTACTGGTCCTCACATCAAGAGCGGTACACCTTCGGGTGTGCCCAGCAACCTGGGATGGACACCCAAGGTGCTGTCCGCTTCGTGCGGAGATGCGGTCCCGGACAGATGTTCGGGGCAACAAAGTGTCCGGGCTGTCGATGCCGCGAGGTTTCGAACGTTCGCCACCGGTGACCAAAGGTGTCCTCTCGCAACTAGAGCCCTGCGGGGCTGGGAGGAAATCCGATGAGCGCCGAATGGGGCTTTGAAACGAAACAGATCCATGCCGGGCAGGATCCTGATCCGGCAACCGGTAGTCGGGCCGTGCCCATCTATCAGACAACCTCGTACGTCTTCCGTGATAGCCAACACGCCGCGGACCTTTTTGCGCTAACCGAGGTCGGCAACATTTACACCCGGATCATGAATCCGACACAGATGGTGCTTGAGGCTCGTCTCCAGTCACTGGAG
>DQEK01000178.1:0-459 GCA_003533545.1 Acidobacteriota bacterium
GCACAGGCGACGAAACAGGCGTGGCTCTACGTGTTCGACCGGGTCACCGGGGAGCCTGTTTGGCCAATTGAGGAGCGTGCCGTCCCGGCGACGGATGTGCCGGGTGAACGAGTTTCCCCGACGCAACCATTTCCAACGAAGCCGCTGGCGTTTGACCGTCAGGGGTTGACTCACGACGACCTCATCGACTTTACGCCTGAGTTGAAGGCGGAGGCATTGGAGATCGTGTCGCAGTATCGGATCGGCCCGATCTTTACTCCACCGAGCGTGAGAGGGGCGAACGGTCTCCGCGGCACGCTGATCATGCCTGGGCTGATCGGTGGGGCAAACTGGCAGGGAGCGGCCGCCGATGCCGAGGCCGGCATAGTCTACGTGCCGTCGATTACCCACCCAATGGCGTTTGGTGTTACGCCTCGAGATTCCGACGTGGCGCGGTCCGCAGCACAGGGTGGGGCACGG
>DQEK01000178.1:814-8173 GCA_003533545.1 Acidobacteriota bacterium
CAGCAGTCAGGAGCGCCTCCCGGCTGCGGCATGATGGGGCCGCAGGGTTTACCCCTAACCAAACCGCCCTACGGACGCATTACCGCTATTGATCTCAGTACGGGCGAGCATATCTGGATGGTGCCGAACGGCGAGACGCCTGACTGTATCGCCGAGCACCCGGCCCTGACTGGCGTTAACGTTCCAATGACTGGGAGGCCAGAGCGAGGTGGGATTATCGTGACGAAGTCACTGGTTTTTGCGGGTGAGGGGTCCGGCCTTTTTGCCGTGCCAGGTCGAGCCAGTGGCGGACCGATGTTTCGGGCGTATGACAAATCGACGGGGACGGTGGTCGGTGAGTTCGAATTACCGGCCCATCAGACGGGTATTCCGATGACTTACATGCTCGACGACATCCAGTACATCGTCGTGGCGGTGGGTAACAGAGACTACCCAGCCGAACTGGTTGCTCTCACTGTGGAATGACCTACGGGGAGCATTTGTGTTTAAGGCGATGGATGGACTTTCAGGTAATGATTAACGGGATGCAACTCCGAACGACTCTGCTAGCGGCGTTGGTGGTCGTGGTGGTTGGCGCCCCTGCCGGTGCCCAGGAACGGAATGTACGGGATGTACCGATTCCGCACGACGTTGGCCAAGGTGTGTCGCCCTCCTTTGAAGGATGGTTTGAGAACCCCGACGGCACGTTCAGTCTGTCCTGGGGATACTTCAACCGGAACTACGAAGAACAGCCGAACATCCCGACCGGTCCGGATAACAGGTTCGGTCCGGGTCCGGTCGATCGGGGACAGCCGACCCATTTCCTGCCCCGTCGTCAGACCGGCGTTTTCACGACCGTAGTCCCTGCCGATTTTGGGGACCAGACGTTGACTTGGACGATCGTCAGAGGTGGTAACGCGATCTCCATTCCTGGCCATCTGCGTCCTGAGTGGATGATCGACGCGATGATGGAAGCACCCAGCAAGAACACGCCCCCGGTGGTCAAGTTTGATCCGCTGAGTGACGGTGGACAAGGCCCGGGTGGGGTGCATGGAACGGTTACGGCGACCTTTCCTGAGGTGGAGATCACCGTCTGGGCGAAAGACGACATGGTCCGCAAGATGCGGGACCAGCAGCGGGAACCGGGCGAAAGGCGTGGGGATTCTGAGCCGCGCTCTGGTGTCGCATGGAGTAAGTATCGCGGTCCCGGGACGGTAACGTTTCGCGAGGCGGAGCCAGAGGTCGACGAGACAGGCAGGGCGGTGACGACAGCCACGTTCAGTGAGCCTGGCACATACGTCCTCCGGGTCTTGGCATGGGACGACACAGGTCCGCAGGCGTTCGTGATGGCTGTTGGTTTTCAGTGTTGCTGGACAAACGGCTATCTCACGATCGACGTGCAGTAAGCTAGCCCTGCTTGGGTGGGACTGCCGGCAGAGATGTCACGGTGGAGGAGAGCCTAGATGCGTCAGACAACATCTGTTAGTCGGTATCGGTATAGCGGGAGTCTTGGTCTAGTCGTATTCTTTGCGTTCGTGAGTTCGGCGTTTGCGCAGGGGGGCGACGTGACCTTTGCGAGGGATGTCGCACCAATTTTCCAGCAGAAGTGCGAAGCATGCCATCGGAGTGGCCAGATGGCGCCGATGTCGCTCACGACCTACCAAGAGGTGCGGCCGTGGGCTCGGGCGATCCGGGAAAAAGTGGTCGCTGGAGACATGCCGCCCTGGCACATGTCAAGAACAACAGGCATCCAGAAATTCGTCAACGACATCTCGTTGACAACGGACCAGGTCCAAACGATCGCACGGTGGGTCGATATCGGCGCGCCGCTTGGTAATCCTGAGGACCTGCCCCCAGCGAAGGCTTGGCCCAGTGGAGAGCGGTGGAGGATGGGTGACCTTTTGGGGCGGGAGCCGGACCTCATCGTGACGTCGACGCCGTGGACGCAGCCGGCCACCGGGCAAGATCAGTGGTGGCAGCCAGTCGTTGATTCGGGGACCACTGAGGATCGCTGGATTAAGGCGGTTGAGGTGCGGCCGACGCTTGAGGGCCGGCGGATCGTACACCACGGCAATTCTGCTCTGGCGGAGTTTGCGGTCGGCAAGTCCGGAGAGATTTATCCCGACGACACTGGTCGGTTGTTTGAGGCTGGTGAGAAGGTTAGTTTCGATATCCATTACCACTCTGTGGGCGAGGAGATCACGGATTACCTCTCGGTTGGTGTTTGGTTCTACCCGAAGGACGTGGTGCCGAAGTACGTGGTCAGACACAGTGTGATGGGTGTCTTCCAGGCGATGGACACGTTTGACCTTCCGCCGCACACCGTGACCAAACATCACGCATTCATTCCATTAGAGAAGCCGACCAGGATGCTGAGCTACCAACCCCACATGCACGTTCGTGGCAAGTCCATGTCGATAGAGGCGATCTATCCGAATGGGCGAGTTGAGATGCTGAGTCACGTTGAGAACTTCAACTTCAACTGGCACGTGAACTACGTCTACGCTGACGACGTTTCGCCATTGCTTCCAGCGGGGACGATGATCAAGCTAACGGCGTGGCACGACAACACGTCGGCTAACCGGGCCAATCCTGATCCTACTCAGTGGGTTGGCTGGGGTCAGAGGAGCTACGACGACATGTATCACGCACACGTGCGGTACATCGAACTCGCGGAGGAGGATTACGAAGCACTGGTCCGGGAGCGGCGAAGAGCTGCCGCTGGCGACAGCGACTAGGAATGACCGGCGACCTCCGAAGCGTCTGAGACGGGACGTCGCGGGAAGTTCTCCCTCCCTTCTTTGTCGGTCGTGTGGCCTCCTGCAGAGTGCGTAACTCCTGTGCGCGGTAACCGAAGGATTGGAGTGACGGTTCATCAGGTTCGGGCGGCCGTGTTCACGGTTGTCCTCGTGGGGCAGCTCTGTGTTCCGCTGGCCGTGCAGGAGGCGGGGCTCAAGGTCACGGCTCCGGTCCCACAATCGCCGGCGCCAGGAGGGACCGTTACCGACGCGACGCCCACGCTGATTAGCACAACAGCAGCAGGGCGCTTCGTGCCCGGTGTTTTTGATTACCACTTCGAGGTCGCTGAGATCGCCGTCAACGGCGCGACGCGCTTGCTGGAGACAGCCACCGTGGTGCCCGGGGTTAACGGGGATGTTGCCCACGCCCTGCAGACCACACTCGCGCATGATGGCCGGTACCGGTGGCGCGTGCGCGCGGGATTCGAGGGAGCTGTGGGCCCGTGGTCCGTCTGGGCGACCTTTCGCTACGTTCGCCCCGAGACGAACTGGGTTTTGCTCTATGCCGAAGACTTCTCCACACCACTGAACGGACAGGCCGCATCGTGGGTCCGTGAGGATTACAGCCTTCCGTTTGACACGATCATGGATGATTCCGGACTGTGGTACCGGAATGACTATGGACCAGATTGGGACACGGCTTTCAATTCCTTTACGACCTACCGTAAGGAATTCACGGTTGGCCGAGACGGTTGGTTAACGGCGTCGCTCTCAGCTCGAGACTGGGACAAGGACGGTGTCATCGAGGCGGAACCGTCGATTCGAGTCCAGACGCGTGGCGGCAGGCACGCTGCCGTGCTGGATGTGCCCGACCACACCGGTGGCGCAATTTTCAGGCCGACCAACGCGCTGCCGTCCCGGTATCGCATCGAGTACAAACTGAAGACGATCGACTTCGGCGGTAAGCGAAACGGGTCGATCGAGTACGAGGGGCGAGTCAACGGTTACAGCACCGAGGGCTGCAAGACGCAGCATCCCTGGGGAGAGGGTTCGAATAGTTCTGGCTGGGCCGGGGATGCGTCGGTGCCTGTCTGCGAGTGGCAGAACGTACGTGAAGGCCCCTACGGTTACAACGGGTTCCATTTCCTGGCCATCGTGGACGTTGCCGATCCAGCGCCACGGAATAACCACTTTTGGCACTATCGGCGCAAGGTGCTCATGGACTCGTTCTCTCAACATCCAGATCGGGTTGGTAGCGGTACTGGTGGGCGAGTCTGCGATTCAAACACCAACAGGTACTACGATTACAGGGACAGTAGCTTCAATACCGTCAATATGTGGATCAGCGGGCTCCCAGACTGGACACCAGGTCCAGGTGGGTTGGCGGGCAACACGCAATGGTTCATCACTGAGTGTTCTGGCGGAGTCGCGGAGCAACAGCTCTCCTCGGCTGCTGAGCTTCAGCCTGAACTTATGCCGAACGAGTTCTACGTTTTCGCGATCGAGCGGAACGACACCGGCTACATCCTGGAGGCGAGTGGGAACTTTGCCCGTGTCGGACAGAAAACCCTCCGCTTTCATCGACCATTCGTTGTCGACAACGTGCCCATCTGGCACTACAACGCTGCAACCAATGAGTATGACGGGCGTTTTAACGCCGATCTTGTGCAGAACGACGCGTACGGGAGCGCAACTTGGTCGAACCAGTGGCCGGCCGGTTCTGCATACCCAGATTATTTCGTCATCGGCGACCTCTACACGAACGTCTATGAAGGTAGTGCGAGTTTGACCGATATTCGGCTTTACGTACCGGCAGCGGTTCAAGAGTCGGAGCTTGAGGACAGGTTTTCAGTCGACCAGCGGTCAGCGAACGAAGACTTCGGTGGTTTGGCAGCATCCGCGCTGGGCAGCACTGCGATGGAGGTGTTTGCGGCGAGCGACGGCACGCGCTTTCGGGTCGAAGTGGTCGCGACGGGATTGGAGGCGCCCAGTGGACTGTCGGTTGCCCCTGACGGGCGTGTGTTTGTGGCCGAACGCTCCGGTCGCATTCGGGTTGTCGAGGGCGGCGTGCTGTTGTCGCAACCGGCGCTGATGCCGCCAGACAACTTCGCGACATTCGGAGTGGGCGCTCTGGGTATGGCTCTGCACCCCCAGTTCAGCAGCAACGGCTACGTGTATCTTGCCTACACCGTTGATTCCACACGTGGACACCGACCAGTTGGTCGGGTGGTTCGATACCGGGAGCTACAGAACACGCTGGCCGAGCGAATGGTCTTGTTCGAGACCGAACTCTCCGATATTCCGTACGAAGGACTACAGATCCGCTTTGGTCCAGACGGTAAGTTGTACATCACGGTCGGTGACGGGAACCGGACTTCGCTTGCACAGGACCTCGCCGAATTCAACGGGAAGATTCTACGGTTGAATGACGATGGGACCGTGCCTTCGGACAATCCTTTCTCATCGCCGGTGTTTTCCTACGGGCATCGCAACTCCCAGGGGATTGACTGGCATCCGGTGTCGGAGGATTTGTGGGCGACCGAGCACGGCGGTGATGGTTATGACGAACTCAATGTCATCCAAGGCGGAGGGAACTATGGGTGGCCTTTAGCTGGGGAGAGCCTGACGACGCCAGGCATGGAGGCGCCAATTTCGGTATATTCCTCCTCGATCGCCCCGTCGGGAGCCTCTTTCTACACGGGCTCGCTGTTCCCGACGTTTGGCAACGATTTCTTCTTCGCGACTCTTGTGGGAGAGCACTTGCGTAGAGTGCGACTCGATCCCGACGAGGATCGTCGCGTGTTGGCCGAGGAGCGGCTTCTCGACGGCCGCTTTGGTCGTTTACGGGACGTCGTGGAGGGGCCGGGCGGAGCCCTCTACATCACAACAAGCAATACGGACGAACGTGGCATGCCCAGGGACGATGACGACCGCATCCTCCGTCTCGTTCCGGCGCAGCCTCAGGTGTTCACGAACAGAACTCGTTAGAACACAGGCCCCGTACCGGTTTGGCGGTGCGTGGTGTTCTAGGCACTAGCCAGTGTCATCGAGTGGTGTCGTTTCATCTCGTGTGAACCACGGAGATGGTGACTTTGGCCGTGCTTGCGAGGGGGCCGGGTTAGTGATACAAACGTGCTGGATGTTTGTATTCGTGGAGTCACTGTAAGGAGACCGACGATGAGAATACGGTTCCGAGCGTTGGTTGCCGTCGTTGTGTTGGTGGTGTCGTCCGTGTGTGCGGCTCCCGGTTACGCGGGCAACGAGGCGGATGTGACGTATTACAGGGACGTTCTCCCGATCATTCAGGACAATTGTCAGGGCTGTCACCGACCCGAGGGTCTGAATCTGGGCGGCGTCGTCGCACCGATGTCGTTCATGAGTTATCAGGAGACCCGTCCGTGGGCCCGCTCGATCGCTCGGAAGGTGGAGGCTCACGAGATGCCACCGTGGTATGCCTCGGAGCCGAAGGGGGTCTTCTCGAACGAACGTGGTCTCACCGACGGTGAGATTGCCACCCTGGTGAACTGGGTGAACGCTGGTGCGCCAGCTGGTGACGAGGCAGATGCTCCGCCCCCGGCCCAGTTTGTGGAGGAGACAAGCGGTGGCTGGTCGGTCGGAACGCCGGATTTTGTGTTTCAACTTGATGAACCGTATTTCGTTGATGACGATATCTACGATCTCAATATCAGCTTCTTTAAGACACTGACGGAAGCCGACCTACCGGACGACGTGTGGGTACGTGGCTGGGAGTTCAAGACCGGTGCCGGTAGCGTTGCCCATCACATGTGTGGGTTCTACCGTGCCCCGAGTCCGGACGACAAGCCGATTGAGGAGGTTGCCGCTGAAGAAGGCGCCGCCGGAACGGGGCAGTCGCTAGGCTGTATCGCAGAAGGTGCTGAGGGGACCATGTTGCCGGATGGCTTCGGAGTGCCCCTTGAAGCAGGCTCAACGATCACTTACAACATGCACTACCACAAGGAGCCGGGTGAGGGCAGCGGCGTCTGGACGCAGCCTGAGATTGGCTTCTTCGTCGAGGAGCGACCGGTGACTCATCGCGTTGTTACCGATTCAATCGGCAACACCGCCTTCGAGATTCCTCCCGACGTTACTAACTATCGGGTTGGTGCATCCCGCACCCTCGACCAGGATACGTATGTCCTGACCTACTGGCCCCACGCGCACCTGCGTGCTAAGGCGTCTCGCTATACGGCCGTGTATCCGGATGGCCAAGAAGAGCTATTGCTCGATGTGCCCCACTACGACCAAGGTTGGCAGGAAACCTACAAACTGAAGGAGCCGAAGCTGCTGCCGCAGGGCACGCGAATCGACGTGAGCTTCTGGTTTGATAACTCTCCAGAGCGAGCTGCACGCTATGACTTCCGCTCGGAGGACTCTCCCGGACACGGTCCGAGGACTGACGATGAGATGGCGCTGGGTTTCATCGGCTGGGCCGTTGAGATTGATGATTCGGCCCCAGCGACCGGCGGGGGAAATTAGCCAGCGGCGTCGCACCGGCGAGACAACCTGAGCGCACTGCAGGCCTCGCGGGTAGGACGTTTTTTTGCCCACCATGCGCTTTCCCGGACCCGTTGTCTGCGTGCTCGCGATCGCTGCCTGCCTGGCGCCGTTTGGCGCTTGGGCG
>DQEK01000178.1:8551-11771 GCA_003533545.1 Acidobacteriota bacterium
TTCCGGACCGAACTCACCCTAAGTTCTCGGCAAATCAGCGTAGCTTATGATCCGGCACTGCGGGCCGACGACTCCGTGCAGGCGGTGTTGTTGGCGGCGTCGAGCGTGTCGACCGAGGCCGGGGTTCTGGTGGCGCGTATCGAGGGCCATCGGGCGTTACGGATCGGTCCGCTCGGACCAGAGCCCGAGCCCGAGGAAGCGCCCTCGTCTGGTGTTGACCACGATCTGTGGCTGACGCGACTGAACGCCGGTTGGGCGCTCGATGCTAGGCCGGTCCAGGACGAGAATGCGACGGAGCCAGCCGAGTCCAGCCGAATTCCATTGCGACATCGGACAACAAGCGAGGTCGTCGACACGCTGAGCGCGGCGCTGGAACCGATCGGTGACAACGCCGGGCGGATGACACTTCGGTGGGGTGTCCACGTCTGGGCAACTGACTTCGAATTCGTCGAACTTCCGCGACGATCGAGCCCCGAGCGCACCTCCAACGTTGGCAGGCCGAGCAGTCGTACCCGGGATGCGGATCTCAGTGCGCGCTACCGCGCCACTGCGCTCGGCTCTCGTAACGAGACAGCACTCCGGACCACCGATGGGGCGCACATTCAGGTGCTGTTCCAGCGGGAGGTCGGGACGGACAGCGACGATTTCCCGCGAATTGAGTCAACCGCCGACGGTGACATCCTAGAGTTCACGCGCTCGGCTGCTATCCGACTTCGTACCGAAGCTCCACTCCAGTTCGGAGACACCCTGGTGCCGACTGGAAATCTCGCACCAAACTTCCCTGGCGCGTATGCACTGTGGCTGAGGAAGAACGGGACGGACTGGCGGCTGGTGTTCAACAATGAGCCGGATTCGTGGGGCACGCAACACGACTCGGCGTTTGATGCTGCCGAGCTGGACTTGACTTACGAGCGTGTCGACGGCGTGGATTCAGACCGACCGCTGGCAGTCTATTTTGTGCCGTTCGGTGCCGACGAAAATCGGCTCATCTTGCACTGGGGTGAGCACGTGTGGACGGCTGGCTTTGCCGTCGTGCAATGAGCGACCTGGTGCGCCACGTCCGCGGGGGGCACGCCACGGTTTACGGGTGTCGTGAGTTCTACCTCGCGGAGTCCAGGCCTAGTTTCTACCGGTTGTTTCCGTCGCCGTTGGTTTTATTCTCTGCAGGTTTAGCCTCTTCGTCTCGGCGTTACTGAGCAGGCCAGCTTTTTCTGGTTCCCCAGTCGGGCGGGTGACTGGGCCGCGTCATGGCAGCGTCAGGGCCACGAGTGAGCCGGGAAATCCTGTTTGGATGCTACCGATCTGCACCACGATGTACTGCTTGCTTTGGTGCATGTAGGTCATCATCCCGTACTGACCTGGCGCCGGAAGTTCGACAGTTCCAAGAATCTCGCCGGTCAATTTGTCCCGTCCGTGGAGCTCCAGCGGGGCGTCTGGGACGATTTGACGAGTCCCCTCGCTGAGCGCACGAGTTTGCACGAGGAGGTCGCCCGTTACCATCTGGATCGACCAACCGGCACCACCAGCATTGGGAATGTCCACGCCCGCGAGGCGAGGGTTCTCTCTGATAACCTGAGCGGTTTCTCCCACGGGCAATGACCAGGACCGCTCACCGCTATTCATCTGGAAGGCGGAGAGCTGGTTATCCATGGGCTTGTAGAGTCGAAGACCATCGATGGTGGGTAGTCCCGTGACGGAGACGAACGGATCTTGAGCGTCGGTTGGACGCCGGAAGCCGCCTGGTAGCCACGCCGCTACGGTGGTGCCGGTGGTCGGCGTGCTGTTGGGGGTCGCACCACCGGCCCCAGGCGCTGCGTAGTCAGGATTGTCCTCGTCCACGCCCCCCGTGGGTCGCATGAACGAGGGGGCTCCGCAACTTCGTCTGTGCGATGCGTACAACAGTCCGGTGCTCGGGTCGGCTACCGGAGGGTGGGGAATGATGTTACCGCCTCCAAGGCAACCGACGTTGTTGTAAAAGGTGTTGCTATGGTTCTCCGGTAACGCCGGAACGTAGAGGCCGCCGATGCGGTAGTGCCCGAGGATCTCAAGTGCCTGCTGCTTCAGCTCTGGGGTGTAGTCGATGACGAATTCATCGGTCAGACCGTTCCGTACGATGGGGTCCACCGGTTCGGGCTTTGTCGGGTACGATTGCATCGCTGCGGTGTAGTTGCCGGGCACCTCAGTCTGGATGACCGGACGCTCTTCGATAGGCCATATGGGTTCACCGGTTTCTCGGTTGAACGCAAAGATGAGACCTTGTTTCGTGTTCTGGATCAGCGCGGGGATCTCTTCTCCGTCGACCGTGAGGTTCATCAAAATGGGTGCGGTCGGAAGGTCGTAGTTCCATTGGTCGCTGCGGTGGATCTGGAAGTGCCACTTCCGCTCACCGGTGCGAACGTCCAACGCCAGGATGCAACCCCCGAAAAGATTGTCGCCCGGGCGGTGGCCAGCGTAGGTCTGCACCGTTGAAGCGTTCGTCACGATATACACGAGCCCGAGTTCCGGATCGGCAGACGCCGGTGCCCACGACGACATGTCCCCAGACCACTGCCAGGCGTCGTTGTGCCAGGTCTCGTGGCCGAATTCACCGGGGCGAGGTATGGTGTGGAACTTCCAAAGAAACGCTCCCGTGGCGGCGTCGAACCCCATGATGTCGCCGGGAACATTTTCGATCCGGGTCTGGCCATAACTTGGTTGATGACCGACGAGTACGACGACCACCCCGTTCACGACGATGGGTGGGGCAGAGGCCGTGACCATGCCAAGTTCCCTTGGGATCCCGTAGTTCGCGTCATAGCTCGCGCTCCGGTCCTGCCAGCGCCCCCAATCTGACACTAGGGGTGGTATAAGGTCGAGCCCGCCCGAACTGGGAAAGCCCTCCAGCGGCACTGCCGTGCCCCAGTTCTCGAGCGGTCGTCCCGTTTCGGCGTCGAGCGCCCAAAGAAAGAAGGCCGGGCTCGTAACGTAGATCACCCCGCGGCCGTCTACCTCAGCATAGGCGACGCCCTTGCCGTAGGCCTGCCTGGGTGAGCGCAGGTGCCTGACTGTTTGCGGTTCGCGGAAGGTCCAGAGCGTTTCACCTGTGGCCGGATCGATTGCTACTACCTGCCGCCGAGGTGTGGCTACGGTGTAGAGCACACCATTGACGTAGATTGGCGTGGACCGGTTGAAGTAATCGATGTTGGGTCCAAAGTTGTCGCCGCGCCAGATCCAGGCCACT
>DQEK01000374.1 GCA_003533545.1 Acidobacteriota bacterium
CCGGCGGTCGCGACCACCAGGACGGCGAGCCGAGTATCCGTCACGAGCGTGAACGATAGGCCCCCGCGGTCTTTCCGATGCCGAGCGCTGGTTCGTTCAATGCCATGACCAAAGACGCACGAGATCCTGTTTGCGGCATGCGCGTCGAGTCGGTGAATAACCGATTCAGCTACGAGTATGCGGGTCAGGTCCACTACTTCTGTTGCGGCGGGTGTCAGGCTGCGTTCAAGGCTAACCCGGCGCAGTTTCTGCCGACAGAAGCTAGCGAGGTGACTGGCGATTCAGTCGCGAGTCTCCAGCGCGAGGCTGTCTTGGCGCTAGACCCGGTGTGCGGGATGACGGTCGATCCAGCACCGGACGCGATCAACTGTGAACATCAGGGCCAAACATATTTTTTCTGCTGCAACGGGTGTTGCGCCAAGTTTCAGGCGGACCCAGAGCGCTATCTGGCCCCCTCCGGCGTTGATGTCGATGTGGCTGCCGCCGGAACGCATTTCACTTGTCCGATGGACCCGGAAGTGCGTACGTCCCAGCCGGGCGCGTGTCCCAAATGCGGGATGGCACTCGAGGCGGAACTAGATGCCGCTGAGTTGATGCCGACCATCGAGTACACCTGCCCAATGCATGCGGACATCGTGCAGGCCGTCCCGGGGAGTTGTCCGACATGTGGGATGGGGTTGGAGTCCAGGGCCGTGGGCCCAGCCGAGACGTCGAACCCTGAGCTCAACGACATGACCCGCCGGTTTTGGCTGAGCGCAGCCGCTGGGGTTCCCGTGTTTGCGCTGGCGATGGCCGAGATGGTGATGGATGAGCGAATTGGTCAGGCGATCAGTCGCACGACGTCAAACTGGGTGCAACTGATATTCGCGACGCCGGTCGTGGTGTGGACCGGGCGCGTGTTTTTCGAACGAGCTTGGGCGTCGCTCGTGAACCGCAGCCCGAACATGTTCACCCTCATCGGGCTCGGCGTCGGCTCAGCGTATCTCTACAGCGCGGCGGCCACCGTCGCACCGGGACTCTTTCCGCAAGGATTCCATCGGGACGGCGGGGTTGAACCGTATTTCGATACCGCTGTGGTCATTATCGTCCTGGTCCTGTTGGGGCAAGTACTGGAGTTACGCGCGCGGCGTCGCACGGGTGCCGCGCTACGCGCACTCCTTGGTCTCGTACCGGCGACGGCGCGTCGCGTGGTCGGCGACGCGGAGGAAGACGTGCCACTTACCGAGGTGCGTCCTGGCGACTTGCTTCGGGTGCGTCCCGGCGAACGGGTCCCGGTTGACGGGGTCGTGGTTGACGGACGAAGCGCGGTCGACGAGTCCACGGTAACCGGCGAACCGGTGCCAGTAGAAAAGACCGATGGCGCACGCCTCGTGGGCGCGACGATGAACGGGACCGGCTCACTCATCATGCGCGCTGAACGGGTGGGGGCACGAACGTTTCTCGCACAGATTGTGACGATGGTTGCCGAGGCGCAGCGGAGCCGGGCGCCTATTCAACGCTTGGCCGACCGGGTGTCCGAGTTTTTCGTCCCGGCTGTTGTCACCGTTGCGCTACTGGCGTTTCTCGGCTGGTCGATGTGGGGGCCTGAGCCGAGATTGGCGTCGGCGCTGGTCAGCGCGGTGGCCGTACTCATCATTGCGTGCCCTTGTGCGCTCGGTCTGGCCACACCGATGGCGGTCATGGTTGGCGCCGGTCGCGGGGCTGGCGTCGGCGTGTTGATCAAGAACGCCGAAGCGCTTGAGGCACTTGAGCGAGTCGACACGCTCATCGTCGACAAGACCGGAACTCTCACGGAAGGGAAACCTGCGGTCGCATCGGTCTTGGCGGTCGACGGTGTCACGGACACGTCCCTGCTGAGTGTCGCGGCCGGTCTTGAGCAAGGGAGCGAGCATCCTCTGGCGGCGGCTATCACCGAGGCCGCGGCCGACCGTGGCTTGACGGTGCTGGCGGCAGACAGTTTCCATGCGGAGGTTGGGCTCGGTGTCGCGGGTGTGGTCGGCGGGCGGCCGGTGCTGCTTGGCACGGCCAAGTTGCTCAATGCACGTGGGGTTGATGTCGCCCCGCTGGCCAACCGTGCCGACGAATTGCGTCGAGAGGGACAGACGATCGTCTATGTGGCCATTGACGGGGAGCTTGCGGGGCTGCTCGGTGTGACGGACCCTGTCAAACCAGGCACCCCGGACGCCGTCGCGCAGCTGAAGGAAGACGGACTGCGGATCGTCATGGCAACTGGTGACAACCAAGCGACCGCGGAGGCGGTCGCCTCCCGTCTTGGACTCGACGAGGTGATTGCCGGCCTGCTCCCGTCCGACAAACAGCGAATCGTCGACGAACGACAGGCGACGGGACAGGTGGTAGCCATGGCGGGTGACGGAATCAACGATGCCCCCGCGCTGGCCGCGGCGGACGTCGGCATTGCCATGGGTACCGGCACGGATGTCGCGGTTGAAAGCGCGGGAATCACATTGATCGGAGGCGACCTGCGCGCCATCGTCCGGGCGAGGCGCCTAAGCCGGGCCACGATGCGGAACATTCGACAGAACTTGTTTTTGGCGTTCGTTTACAACGCGGTTGGTGTGCCGGTGGCGGCTGGGGCGCTCTATCCGGTGCTGGGACTCCTCATTAGTCCCATGTGGGCGAGCGCCGCGATGACCCTGAGCTCGCTGACGGTCATCTTCAATGCGCTTCGCCTGCGTAACGTGGAGTTGTGAGCGTAGCGGGTCCCGTCGGCGGTGCCGTGCGAAGCGCGGCGCGGGGGCGACCAAGGTCCTGGGGCGAGATGGGGATCTTGGTGGGAGTGCTGTTGCTTGGCGCGTGCGGGGATTCCCCGACAGCGCCTGCCCTCGCGGACGTGTCCCTGGGAAGGATCATCTTCGTGACGAGCGAGGCGTACGACGCCGCCTTCGGCGGGGTCGAGGGTGGCGATCGGGTGTGTGGGAGTCTGGCGATGGCGGCGGGTTTGGCCGGTTCCTATCGAGCATGGCTGAGTGACGACACCGGTCTTTCGCCGAGCGTCACCTTCACCACCAACGACATTCCACTCGTGCTGACCTCCGGCGTCC
This sequence comes from Acidobacteriota bacterium, assembly GCA_003533545.1. Classification (GTDB taxonomy): domain Bacteria; phylum Acidobacteriota; class Vicinamibacteria; order Vicinamibacterales; family UBA8438; genus DQEK01. The sequence continues at coordinate 3,063 of DQEK01000374.1, forward strand.
GGGTGGCCGATGACTGGGAGGACTTGACCGATGGGACGATCAACAATCCCGTCGTGGTTGACGAGCGAGGCGACCAGCCAATGTCTGTCCCGGTGGTTTGGACTGGCACTGATCGTTCAGGGACGGCAGCGGCAGCCACCTGCAATGGGTGGTCCTCTGGGTCGGAGGCGTCGAATGGGGTGGTTGGGGTGTTCGACGCCGTTGGTGTCGGGTGGACCGCATCGCGGGCCTCGCCATGTAATCAACTCGGACGTTTGTACTGTGTTCAGCAATAGCTGATGCGACTGAACCGACGAAATTTTCTCGCGGCCTGTCTGGGTGCCGCTGCTGCACATCCAGTGGTCGCGGGAGGGTTGCGGGCGGGTGGCGCCGAGGCAGACTCATTTCCGTGGCGTGCGTTCGGTGACCTGTTACGGTCGCGATACCGCGACCTCCGGCGCCACTTCGTGTTCGATTACTACCCCTGGTACGCCGCCGAGCCGTTTCGTCACTGGACCCAGTGGCATCGGTCGCCGCCAACCGACCTAGCCGCCAACACTATGCCGTTGCTGGGTGCTTACGACTCTCGGTCACAGACGGTGATCGAGCAGCATGCCCGCTGGATCGCGGAGTCCGGTGTTGGCGTCATCAACATCAGTTGGTGGGGCCAGGGGAGCTTTTCGGATCGTGCCGTGCCGCTGATCATGGACGTCATGGCGGACCACGATATCCACGTCACGTTTCATCTTGAGCCCTACAGTGCGGACCGAGTGTCTCGATTCCCGGATGATGTCCTGTATTTGCTACGGCAATACGGTGACAAACGGCGCTGGGATGGCTTTTTTCTTGATGAGCGGGCGGATGGGTCACAAGGCCCGGTCTTCAAGCTCTTCCGGACGACACTGCCTCGGCAGATCGAGAACTGCCGAGGCGCGCTGGAAGCGGTGCCCGATTACGTGCCTGATGGCGTGTGGCGTCGTGAAGCGGACCGGCTTCGGACGGCCGTCCGAGACAATTTTGACCATGTGACGTTGCTGTCAGATACGTGGGATGCCGGACGAGTGGCGGCCGCAGGTCTCGATGGAATTTCGGTGTATGACCCAGCCGAGGAGCCAAATCGCTGGCTCGACCACGCGTTGGTAGCGTCGCGGGCTGGGATGGTCTACTCATTCCCGGTCAACCCCGGACTGGACGAGATCGAACGCCGAGTGGTCGAACCAGGGTCCTGCTACAGTCCACGGCCGTTTCTTCCACGGGGAGACG
>DQEK01000306.1:0-2330 GCA_003533545.1 Acidobacteriota bacterium
GTCGAGGAAACCGACCGGCAGGACGAGACACGGGTAGCGGTATTCGCGCCAGTGCATCCCGGACAGCACGTGGGGCGCCGCGCGGCCGATATCGCAAGCGGCGCCAAACTGTTACATTCGGGCGACCTGTTGACTCCGAGCCGGATTGGGTCAATCGCAGCACTAGGAATTTCAGACATCAACGTCTATGCACGACCCCGCGTCGCCATCCTTTCGACAGGCGACGAAATCATCGCGCCTGGACAGCCCCTCGGACCAGGACAGATCTACGACATCAACCGGTTCACTCTTGGGTCGGTGATCTGTGAGCACGGCGGGGTACCAGTGCCACTTCCCACCGCGCCGGACGACCTCGACGAGTTAAGTGAGATCGTGGACGATTGTCTCAAACACGACATCCTTGTGTTCTCCGGCGGGAGCTCAGTCGGTGAACGGGATCTCACGGTTGACGTGATCCGGCAAAAAGGAAAGGTCCTCTTTCACGGCATCGCGGTGAAACCGGGAAAACCAACGGTCTTTGGCACAATAGGCAACACTCCAGTGCTGGGCATGCCCGGCTACCCCACATCCTGCCTGTCGAATGCCTACATGCTACTGGTTCCCTTGCTACGCCTGCTGGCCCGGCTTCCAGCGTATCGATTCCGCACCATGTCTGTTCCCGCCGCACAGCAATTCATATCGACCACCGGCCGACATCAGTTCTATACCGTGCGGGTGCTCGGCGGTATGGCTGTACCCGCGTTCAAGGCCTCCGGTGACATCACCAGCATGTCCCAGGCGGACGGCTACATTGAGATCCCAGCAGAAGTCGATGTCGTCGAAGAGGGAGAGACGATCGAAGTCAAACTCTTCTAGCTGTTACCGCTTACCGACCGTCCGCTCGTATTCGGGCTCCAGTTCATCGGCGGTGTGCAAATCGAACGGACCGGCCAACGGCTCATAGTCGCCTCGAAACTCCGCGTGGCAGCGGTAGCAGACGGTCAGATCCTTCAGGCGCCTGTAGACCGCGAGATCAATGAGCGCGGCACCGGCCAAGACGCCGTAGGCGATTAAATCAAGCCCGTAGTAATAAAACCCTCCACTGATGAAGATCGCGATGACGATAACCGTCACCCCCATTTTGGGATCGAAGTCTTTTCGAAGGTAGAAATCGTCGCCTTCGCAGACCGGACACCGGTCGACCTTTTCATCGCCCCTCACGGGCTTGCTGAATTTCAGCAGAAACGCTTCCCCACAACGGCCACAGTTGATTTGCAGCGATTCCCCGGACACCTCCACCGGGAGCGCGCTACCGCACTGATAACAGACGACTGTAACTTCCATGTGCCGCTGGCGGTCTATACCGGAATCGACGTAGTAACGAGAATGTATTTCGCTAGGACCTCACCCACGATGACAGTGAAAAAGTCCACGTAGAGGATACCGGTAGCCGACTGCGTGGACCTGATCTTCGCCGTCTCCCAAGTCATGTAAGCGAGCACAACCGGGCCCAGTAACCCGAACAAGATTCGCTGCCAGAAGAACACGCCGTCGAGCGACAGGATATACCGTGCAAACTCGGGGCCGGGAAGATCCGCGGCGGTGGTCGCCCACCAAACAACGCTGGCTACGACCAGAATGCGCAGGGCCGTCGCTCCGATATGGAACTTGACGATGGATTGCAGCAAGGAAACTTCCATGGAGGGCAACACGAGATACCAGTGTCCGAGGATCATCGCCGTCGAGGTGCCCCCTAGTAGCGCCATCGACGTCAGAAAACTGGCGACCGTTGCCCCAGTCACCACCAACGACCCGGCGTCGCTGGCAGCGGCTATAGCTTGCGCCACTACCGCAGCAACCCCGCTCAATCCGGCCAACCACAGCCAGACCGGCCGCAACCAAGCCAGCACCCGACCGATGGTCGCCCAGTAGACCAGCAACGAACCGGTCGAACAAATCAAAGCAGCCAGCCCGATCCCGTGCACGCCAGAACCCAGCGCGACCTCGTCGGGGCGCATGGCCAGCGCAATGAACAGTAGCGTCGCCGCAAACCCCGCGTTGAACCGGAAGAACTTGACGCCGGCCACCTTCTCCACCAGCAGCAGGGTCAACACGATCCCCACACCGAGATGGACAAGGAAAAGGAACGGAACGAAGGAGAGGGTCATGGGACAACGCGACAGCCGCCAACGCCACGTCAAGACGTGAGCATCCGCTGGCTGAGTGTGGAAACCGCGGGGCCAGAACGCTTCTCCGTCCCAGCCCCAGAGAGGGGCGTTCCGGTCTTACCCGAGACGACGGTTCACTTCCGCCCAGTTCACCACATTCCACCACGCTGCGATGTAGTCCGG
>DQEK01000306.1:2732-4649 GCA_003533545.1 Acidobacteriota bacterium
TCATGACGGGACCGTCCTGATTCGGTGAGCTCTCGATCGACAATGAGTTGCCATTGGCCACCAACCAGGCCCAGCCGCTTCCGAAGCGTCCAACCGCCGCGGCGGCGAATTGTTCCTTAAAACTATCGACGCTACCGAACGACCCCGCGATGGCATCGGCAATCTGGCCGGTCGGCGCACCGCCGGCGTTCGGCGCCATGACTTGCCAGAACAGCGTGTGGTTCGAATGCCCCCCACCGTTATTGCGCACGGCACCACGAATGCCATCCGGCAGCGCATCAAGGTTGGCAATTAGCTCATCGACGCTCTTCCCTTGCAGATCAGGGTGGGCCTCAAGCGCAGCGTTCAACTTAGCCACATACGCAGCGTGGTGTTTACCGTGGTGAATCCGCATCGTTTGTTCGTCGATGTGCGGAGCGAGGGCGTCGAAATCGTAGGGCAAGCTCGGAAGCTCGTGCGCCATGCGGGACTCTCCTTCAAAAAGGTTTCAGTTAGTGGGTCGTCACGACGTTATACAACGTGTCCCGCTCAACCGGAACACGACCCGCGGTCCGGATAAGACGGCTGATATCGTCGGTAGTGAGCACTTCGGGGGTGCGCGCTCCGGCCATATGGTAAATCTGCTCTTCCTGCACGGTGCCATCAAGGTCATCCACCCCAAACCACAAGGCAGTCTGCGCGGTCTCAACGCCGGTGGCAATCCAGAACGCCTTAATGTGCGCCACGTTATCAAGCATCAGCCGCGCCACGGCATGCACCCGCAGTGTCTCGGCTGCGGTCGGAGCCGGCAACTTCCTCATCTGATTGTTATCTGGGTGAAACGCCAGCGGAATAAAGGCTTGAAACCCGGCCGTGTCGTCTTGCAGCTCTCGGGCACGCAACATGTGATCGACCCGCTCTTCGTCGGTTTCGATGTGACCGTAAAGCATCGTTACGTTTGTCCGCATGCCTAACCGATGTGCTGTGCGATGGATCTCGAGGTAGCGGTCGGTCCCGCACTTGTCGTGACAGATCTTACGGCGAACGCGCTCGGCAAAGACCTCCGCGCCACCGCCCGGCAACGAGTCAAGCCCAGCGGCCATTAGCTCGCGCAAGATTTGTTCATCAGTGCGACCATAGAGATCGGCAAAGAAGGCAATCTCCACCGCTGTAAAACATTTCAAGTGGACGTCGGCTCGGATCCGCTTAAACCCGCGCAGCAAATCCAGGTAATAGTCGAACGGTAAATCTGGATGCAGGCCGTTGACGACATGCACCTCCGTCAATGACTGATCCTCCCTCGCACGAAGCTTGTCCCACACCTGCTCGAGGTTCAACGTGTAAGCACCTTCGTCGCCGGGCCGTAGTCGCGCGAAAGCACAGAACAAACAGCTCGCGACACAGACGTTGGTGGCCTCGATTCGAATATTGTGGTTGAAGAAGGTCTGACCGGAGTGCCGCTTTTCACGTTCTCGATTGGCCAGCCACCCCACCGCCAGCAAATCCGGAGAGGCGAACAACCGACGCCCGTCGTCGAGATCGAGCCGAGTCCCGGCATCGAGTTTCTCGGCAACCTCCATTAGTCCGCCATCTCGGAGACGAAGCGACATTGAGGGAGATCCAACGGACGTCGAGTCGACCCCAACCTCTAACGGTAACGTTCCAACGTCCGCGGTTGTCACTGTGGTCCCCATGCCTGCAACCGACGAGGTGCGGCCCATCCGATCATGGAAGCAAGACGCACGGCAAGCCGAGCGCCACAATCGACTATCGTACGCCGGAGTGGTCGCGCCGGGCAACCATCGTTGCTCTCAGGAACTTCTCAGAAACCGTCAGCAACTCGCATGCTACACTGGCGCGCAGTAGGTTGACGCTCCCTGATGGTGAAGGGAAGTGGGTGCGAATCCCACGCGGTCCCGCCACTGTGAGTGGGAAGCG
>DQEK01000395.1 GCA_003533545.1 Acidobacteriota bacterium
GGAGCGCAGTGGTTAGGTGAACCGCTCCGCCTGGATGCGGATGGGCTCGCCCTGATACTGGCCAGCGGACAGGAGCGGCACTTCCCGGTGGCTCAAATCCGCCGTCTGGAGGCGACAGGTAGGGATTCCTTAAAGAACGGCGCACTCATCGGCGCTGGCGTGGGTCTTCTTGGCGGCTTAGCGGTCAGCGCGGGGGGAGTAGATAAATCGTTTATCCCGGTAGCCACTGCTTTTTATACTGTGATTGGCGTGGCCGTTGATTTTTTATTTCGAGGTGAACGCCAGATCACGATTTACGAAGCGTCCGGAATGACCTTCGCAGAACGTCATGGAGTCGGCGGTCGTGGACCATCCACGTCCAGAACGCTCAATGCCACCATCAGTTGGTAGTGAATATCTAACGGACCTGTAATTTACATTGGAGGAAGAAATGCGAAGATTTCAAAACCTGCGTGGGGGACTGCTAGTGATTGTGGCGCTGCTGTTGGCGTCGTGTGCGCCTGGAGAGGTCGCGGAAACAACACCTGACGAGACTGCTCCCGCTGTGGACGCGCAAGTGGCGTTCGACCTTGAGGCCTGGTCTGCTCGGTTTTCGCAGGAAATGAACGCGGGGAACTTGGAGGTGCTGGCGGGGATGTTCACCGAGGATGGCTGCCGTATGCCGCCGAACCAACCAATCGTCGAAGGGCGAACGATGCTTCTCGCGCAGCTTGAAGCCGCAACACAGATGACCTCAGAGCTGAGGGTGACTCCGACCGCATCCGAGGTGTTTGGTACAACGGCGGTGGGAAGGGGAATCTTTGAGCGTTTTAACGCCGACGGTTCCACGCTGGAAACGGGAAAATGGATGAACACGCACAAGCTCGTGGATGGGGTGTGGAAGATGCACTGCGATATTTGGAATTCAGATTTGCCGCTTGAGGGCAGCAATTAAAGCCACGTCAGCAATCGTTCACTGGACTCGCTGTTTTCTGAGAGGCTTATTCTACGACCAGGCGGATCGTCCCGTCCCGCTTGTTTAACAGAAAGACCCTGGATTCGGGCCCGACACCGAGGCGTAGGTCAGCGCGAGTTGCCACCTCCTGGCCTTTCGCGGTGTTTTTCTCCTGAATCATCTGCAGCAGCGTTCTTGGTCCCTCGCCGTTGTTGAACAGAATACGCTGGATGGCTCCTTGGCCGCCGGCAGGGAGGTCGTCGGCGGAAAAGGCAAAGACCTCGCCGCTCGGGTTATCGCCGAAGAGGACGAGGTTGGCGAGCTGGGGAATTACGGACGCACGGTAGACATACACCCCGGTTGCGGCTGAACTGCGTTGGAGCAGGGGGTCGGGTTGCCCGTATTCGACCACGGGATACCCCATCTGAGGGTCTCCGCGCTGGTTCAGCAGACTCACTGCGCGACGGCTAATAAACGCAAAGCTTCCTTCCCAGGCGTTCCAACCGAGATTTCCGCCAGACGTCACGAGGCTAACTTCCTCAACAATGTTCTGGCCGATGTCGGCAACAAACAGATTGCCGGTGTTCGGGTCCCAGGCAAAACGTTGGGGATTTCGCAGGCCCAAGGCGTAGACCTCGCCAAGCGTGTTCGGGTCGCTATCGTTCGCAAACGGATTGGTCGGAGGAATGCCGTAGTGGCCGTTGGTGCTGTCGGAGCCCAGCGGGTGAAGGCGCAAAATCTTGCCAAAGGCGGAGCTTAGATCTTGTGAGAGATTCAGGGGGTCGCCACCACTACCGCCGTCAGCCGCACCCATGTAGAGCAAGCCGAACTCTGGGTCACCAGGTGACAAAAGCGGGTCAAAGGCAAGGTGACCGCCGTTGTGGTTGCGAAAGGGTTGTTCGAACCGAACCAGCTCACGTGGCGGGCCACCATCGTAGGTGAGGGCCTCAGGGTCCTCGGCGGTCCACTCGAGTAACACGGTATCGTGCGTGTTACCGCCGCCGCCTGATGTGAAATCGGCCGGTGGTTGTGTGTCACTGGTGTCCGTGAGGGTGTAGAGCTTTCCGAACCCTGGAGTGTCAGCCTCATTAAACTGTGGATGAAACGCGAAGCTCTGAAAACCTTGTTCATTACGAGAGGCTTCGACGTTCACCGCCCAGTGCTGGGCGTGTAGGTCGAGATACAGCGTGACGGTGCGGCCGTCGTAGCTGACACTGTAGAGCGGTCCGCGCATGTCGTTGACGAACAGACGCCCGGTGCCTGGCTCATCGACCAGCAGCATCATCCGCGCCGTCTCGCCATCACTGTTCGGGATTGTGGCAAACTCCGCAAGGCCGACTTCGATGGCGGGGTGTCCCTCGGTAATCGGTGTCGCGTATGGGTCGTTGGTTGTTTGGGCGGAGGTGCAAGCAGCGATTAACACGCCAACCACCACCGTTGTTATCTGTCTCATCATGACGTTTCCTCGTCGACTGATGTGCTTAACTCCTGCCAGGGGGGTCATGGCGCATTGAGAAACGCCCTGATTTCGTCAAAGGCTCGGTCCTGTTCACATCGGAACGCTTGGTGGCCGCAGCCATTATTAAAGACCAGCGTTTGTGAGTTGGTTAAGTTCGCGAATTCCAATGCAGGGCCCGGGGTGACCATGTGGTCCTGGGCCCCGACCACCACGAGCATCTCCGCGGTCACAGCACCAGCTGTCAGTGCCCAGTCGTTATTGAAGGATGTTGACACGTCGTGTCCAATCATCGCGTGGAGTTGGGCCACTCGGTCGTGAATGGCGAGTGTCATGCCTCCCGCACGCCCGTCTGCGATTAACGTGGCCCCTTGGTCGTGGGGGTCTTGTCGCGCATGAAAATCTGGGGAGTAAAGTGCCAGGTAGCTGATCATCCCAGCCAGTTCACGTGCGGTCGCTTCATTGCAATCACAATCGAGTGCTTGCTCCAATGCGGTTAACTCGGCTGTCCATAGCAGCAGGTCGTAGGAGGCTAAACGTGGGGAGCCAACAATGGGCACGGCTCGCTCCATGAAATCCGGGTAGGTCGTCACCCATTCGTAGGTTTGCATGCCGCCCATGGAAATGCCCATGACTGCATGCAGATGGGTAATACCAAGCACTTCGGTCAGTAATTGGTGTTGAGAATGCACCATGTCCCCGATGCTGACGTGTGGAAATTCCTGTTGCGCTTGGTGCGCACTCGTGGACGGGGATATTGAGACCCCATTGGCCAGGGCGTCAACAGCAATGAGGAAAAACCGCGAAGTATCGACGGCGCCAACCGCATCGCTTGAGAAGAGGTCCTCGGTGCTGCCGGTGAACCAGGTGGGAAACAAAATGGCGTTCGTGCGATCGGCGTTCAAGGTGCCGGCCGTGCGGTAAGCGATCGTCGCATCCTGAATGACCTCGCCGTTTTCGAGGGGAAAGTCTCCCAAGTTGGCAATCTGGAGCGGGGGAGTGTCGGCCGCGTGCAGCGTAATCGAAAAGAGCAAACAGAGTAGCGTAAGCACAGAAGGCATAGTGAGTCGCTTTCTTTCGTCAGAAGATTTCAGATGGGGACAGCGTTAATCCTCAGACACGTTGATTAGCGCGCTTGAACATTCTTATTGAGACCCGCCAACCCCTTCCTCCAGAAAGGCGACCAATGGAGGCACCACGATGTCCGGGGCTTCCAGGTGTGGGACGTGGCCCAGGCCTGGCAACAGCAGCACGCGGCCGTTGCCGTTTGGGACGGTGTTGGCCAGCACACGCATACGCTCCTGGAACTCGGTGGCGGGGCCTAGCAGTAGGTCCTCTGCGCCACCAAACGCCAGCGTCGGCACATGGACATACGCCCAGTCATACACAACCGGGTCGCCGTAGAGCATCTGACTGATGAGGGACTGCACGAGAGCCAACCGCGGCCAGTCCGCGCTAAGCGTCCACGAATAGCGGATGCGTGTGTAGGCCTCAAATTCGTCATTCCACGCCGTGGGGTCATGGCCGACGTAGCGGCTCAGGCCCCTGCGGATGCTCTGATAGTCGGTCTGGAGATTCCGCTCGTAAATCTGGTCGACCGGCCTCATCGGACGCCTGAACCGGCCGTCACTGAGACCGATCGGGTTATAGACGACCAGTCGCTCTACCGACTCCGGATACTGCGTGGTGAAACGCGTCGCCAGCATGCCTCCCATCGAATGCCCCACGACCATCACCTTCTCGACCTGCTCGGCCTGTAGAATGAGCCAGGTGTTGTGTGCCTGCGAGTTGAAGTTATACGGCACAATCGGTTTTGACGACTTGCCATACCCGATCTGATCAGGGACGATGACACGGAACCCGGCGGCGGTCATGCCATCGATGATCACCTTGAAATAAAACCCCCCGAAGTTGTTCCCATGTAGCAGCAACACGGTGTGACCGTTCACTGTGCTTGTTGGGCTAACGTCCATATACGAGATGCGTACATCTTGGTTGTACACGCTGATATCGAGATACGTGCTCGGATAGGGATACGGGCACTCATCGCACGTGATGCTCCCTGGCTTCACGTCGGTGGGTGTCGGCACAGGTGGCAGGATGTTTTGATTTTGCGCATCGGCGGCGGCCGCTGCGCCAAG
>DQEK01000147.1 GCA_003533545.1 Acidobacteriota bacterium
TCCGGACCTGTCCGGTACCTACGACGTCGGGACGCTGACGCCGATGCAGCGCCCGACCGAGCAGGGTGAAAAAATGTCACTGACCGAGGAGGAGGCGGCGGCGTTTGGGGCAAGGGCGACGGCCGCGCTCGATCGCCGCAACAACATTGTGCCCTCGGTCAATACCGAGCTCAGCGACCCGAATCGCGGGGCGCCTCCAGTAGGGGGAGACGGGTCAATCGGCGCCTCGGGAAACGTCGGTGGCTACAACACCTTTTGGATCGACCCTGGCTCCGGTGCATTCCAAATCGACGGGCAGTGGCGCACCTCCATTCTCGTCGACCCGCCGAACGGCAGGTATCCGCCACGGACCCAGGAGCGGATCGCCGCTGACGCTGCTGCTCGGAGTGGTGGCGGGGGCCGTCCACGGCAGAACGACGGTACAGCGTACTGGCTCGAGGCCGGTCTGGACGCGCCTGGCCCGTTAGACAATATGGAGCAGCGGCCGTTCGCTGAGCGCTGTCTGATCGGGTTTGGCTCTACCGCCGGCCCGCCGATGTTGTCGGTGCTCTATAACAATCACAAGCGGATTGTGCAGGGTGAAGACACCATCATGGTCCTGACCGAGATGAACCACGACGCGAGGATCATCCGGATGAACGCCGAGCACGATCCGTCTGAAATCCGGAAGTGGCTGGGGGATTCGGTCGGGCACTGGGAGGGCGACACCCTGGTGGTAGAGACGACCAACTTTCGGGATCGCCCGTCCTTCACGCGGGGCTCGCGAAACATGACGGTGGTCGAGCGCTTCAGAATGGAGAGCGTCGACAAGCTCATCTACAACTTCACCGTTGAAGACCCGACGGTCTGGACGGCTCCCTTCACCGGCGAATATGCGTGGTCGCGGAGCGACAATAAGGTGTTTGAATACGCCTGTCACGAGGCGAACTACTCGTTCGAGGGCATCATGCGGGGTGCTCGGTTGCTCGAGGCGGAGTTCCGTGGCGAGGAGCTCGAAGGGGTCCCGAACCCGACACGGTAGCATGGCGATCTGTCCCGGCGCTCCGGGGTAGGTTGACGACACAATCGTTCTTGAGAGTCCATTGAGAAACGGCAGACGTCGGGAAGAAATGTTTATCAGAATTCGGCTTACCAGAGCTAGGGGTGAGTGCCCGGATAATTCACCACCAGCCACTCTCAAGAATTGCATCCCCTGGGGGTGGGGCAAAGCCATGAGGCTAGCAGCGCTGTGAACAGCCAGACCCCGCTCCACCGGTCGGCTATCACGCGGTAGAAAACAGCCTCGGTACGCGGCGTCTCGCTCGCGGGAAAGGCCTGGCTCGTGGGTGCGCGGCAGCGGGGTGAACGCGTGACGAGTGGAGGACATGAAGATGAGAACGAGGTTGCCGTGGCGGCTAGTGGCGACACTTGGTGTGTTAGTGCTCGGGGTGGCTGGTCGGGGTGGCCCGGGCGCAGTCAGCGTGAAGGCGCAGGAAAGATACGCGCTGGTTGAGGGATGGCCGCAGTACCCCAGCGACATGAAGTTTGAGATGGGCACCGGCATTGCGGTAGGGGCCGACGGGGTCATCTACACGATCGCGCGTGATGTAGATCACTGGGCGAGTCACCCGTTGGCCATGTCGCGCTACAAGGGACGCGGCTCGATTGCCAGGTGGGGTCGTGACGGACGGTTCCTCGGTATGTTCGCCGAAGAGCAGGAGTTCATCGGTCCGCATTCGATGTACATCGACGGCGATGGATTCGTATGGGTCGTCGATCGTGAAGGGCACCAGGTCATCAAGCTGACGCCGGAAGGGGACAAGCTACTTGCGGTGGGCGAGTACGGTGTGTGGGGAGACGATCCGGCGCACTTCAACGGTCCCACGGGAGTGGCCTTTCTCCCGGACGGTCGCTTTGTCGTTTCGGATGGATACTGGAACTCACGGCTGGTGTGGTTTGCGGCCGACGGCAGCTATCTCAAGGAAGTTGGCGGACTAGGCACCGAACCGGGCAAGATGGCGTCTCCTCATGCGATCGCACTGGCCCCGGACGGCACCCTCATTGTTGCCAATTTCTGCGTCTTGAATGCGCATTCCTACGTCACCTCGCCGGGCCAGATTTCTGAGGGACGCCTGACGGGATTGTCGGGCTGTGTGCAGCGCTACGACGTGTGGTCTCAGGAGGGGGAATACCTGGGGCCCTTTGGAAACGGTATTGCCAACCCCGGGCTGGCGTTGAGCGTTGCCGTGTATGGCGACCGGATTTATTTCGGACACACGGGGTCGCGTCGTGGACGACAGCACATCACGGTCGTCGACGGTGAGACCAAGCAGATGATCGAGCGGCTTGAGAACGTTTCTGTGTATGTGCATCAGATGGCGATGGACGGACAGGGCGACATCTATATTGCGTCAGTTTACCCAGAGCACGGCGGCGAAGCTCGCGGGATTGCAGGACCGTCGTTCCTGCGTTGGTCACCGTCCATCCGATAGACCGAAGTCCCCTGGGCGGGGATTCCTACCGCTGGCCGGGAAGGGTTCAATGTGGTGGGGGCAGTGACTGTGTTGACGGCGGGGGACTTGGGACGCACTTGTAGTCAGTGAGCCGAGCGAGCTTCAAATTCTTAGCTGGGGATG
>DQEK01000435.1:0-5026 GCA_003533545.1 Acidobacteriota bacterium
AACTCGCCACACACAATCGCAGCGGCCCGATCCAAGACACCGCTCCCGGCGAGTTGCGTGAGCATACGATCGAGCCGATATGGGCGCTCGCCGATTTCATCAAGGAGCAAAACAAAGCCTTCGGGTGGCGCGAACGCGTAGGCTGTTCCAAGCGATGCGACGAGTTGCGTCAAGGTGCCACCCAATAGTGGCCCCCGGGCGTCACCGGGACGGAACGCGATCAGTTGATCCGTCGTCAGTTCTCCGAGTGGTTCCGTCTCCATCAAACAATGCCGCAGAGAACGTTGGTCATAACCGGGTCCCCCGGAGCCAAGATTCACCACCATCGGACCGTGCAGGCACGTCGTGTCGCATTGGAGTGTGAGATAGCCGAGCAGCGCGGTCACGTCGCTGTGCCCGATGAATAACTTGGGGGACGCCAGAAAAATGTCTCGGTCGAGCAAAGGTAACAATTGCGCGCTACCGTAACCACCACGGGCCGCTATCACCGCCGCCACCGACGGGTCGCACCACGCCGACATCAGCGCAGTCGCCCGAGTCGCAGCGTCCCCCGCCAGATAGCCACGGCGCGCAAATACGCCCTCGGTCAGCACAGGTTCGAATCCGAGCTCCTCAATTTCCGCCACTCCAGCTTGAAAGCTGTCGCGGTCGAACGGGCTCGCCGGCGCCACAATTGCTATTCGATCTCCCGACACAAGCGCACGCGGCTTCCTCATATCCTCTACCAACAATCTGAAAGACGGCGCCGGTGAGTGTAAGGCGAACACCGAACAGCCGCACACCCCGCCCTCATGCCCGCACTATCTCATCGGCAACAGCTTGGTGGGCTGACGTACCCAAGCGCTCGCGCAACGCGTCGCCAGTGAGCGGACGGCGAGAACGCTGCCCTCCCAGGAACCGCGCTTTCACCCTTCGCTGCCTGACCATGGCCGCCTCAAGACAGGCTTCCGTGAGTTCTCCCCTCTCCACCGCGTGAATGACGCCCTCAATGACCGTCGCGTGTTGGTCAACCGATTCACCACACACCAACAACGTATCGCATCCTGCACTGAGTGCACCGACAGCGGCCTGCGCGACCGTCCGGGTCTCCACGATCGCCCCCATCTCCAGGTCGTCACTCACAATCAGCCCTTGAAACCCAAACTCGTCACGCAGAATGTCCTGAATGATGCCCCTGGACAGGGTCGCTGGCTGTTCTTCATCCAAAGCCGGATACAGGACATGTGCCGTCATCACAGCGGCGACATCTCCCGCAATCGCTTCCCGAAAGGGCATCATCTCCGTTTCTCGCAATTGCTCAGACGGCTGGCCAATGATCGGCAACTCCTTGTGAGAGTCGACTCTCGCATCCCCATGCCCCGGAAAGTGCTTGCCGCATGCCGCCACGCCGTTTCGCTGAAGAGTCTCGATAATGACGCGTCCCAACCGGCCAACCTCTATCGGTTCGCTCGACAACGCACGATCACCTATTACCGCGTCAGCCTCATCGTGTCGGACGTCAAGCACAGGGGCGAAATCGAGCGTGACACCAACAGCCGACAACTCGCCGGCCAGTGCCGTAGCAAAACGTTCTACGAGTCCCGCGTCGCCCAGACGCCCTAAAGTCGCCATTGACGGCCACTCCGTAAACGGCGCCCGCAACCTCGAAACTCGTCCCCCCTCTTGGTCAACACTCACCCAGACTGGCACGTCCTGCGCCAGTGCCTGCGCATCGAAGCACAATTCGGAAACTTGCTCAGGTTCTTCCACGTTCCGACCAAACAGGATTACCCCTCCGAGGTCCCACTCGCGTGCTAACGCACGCAGTTCGGCAGGCACAGAATGGCCGCCGAATCCGGCAACCACGAGTTGTCCGACATGACGATGGAATGTTCTCACCTAAAAGGGAGGGTCTTTGGCGGGCCACGAACCACCGCAAACGTAGCCGAACTGAGCCCCACGTAGGAAAACTGGTGCCGAGCACCCCGACGGGGACGGCACCGGTCTGCCGCCGGAACAGTGGCCATTATAATGCGACCGTGCGAATTCATTCCTCTGCCCCCGCCAGGGTTGACCTCGGCGGCGGGACACTCGATATTTGGCCACTTTATCTATTCCATCCTGGAGCTCAAACCGTCAACGTTGCCATCCGACTGCGTGCCCAGTGCACGGTCACGCCTCGTAGTGACGGAGCGGTTACGTTAGTGTCTGAAGACACCGGCCTCACAGTAACGGCGGGTGCCTGGGATCAACTCGACACTTCCGGCGAGAATCGACTCCTCGTTCATATCGCTCGATTCTTCGAGGTCGCCGGAGCACGGATCGCCACACGAGCCGCCTCGCCAATGGGCGCCGGTATCGCCGGGTCGTCGGCACTGACCGTGGCGGTCTGTGCCGCACTGGCCCGTTGGCAGGGAATTTCTTACACTGAAGAACAGTTTTTAACACTCGCCATGAACCTTGAGGCCCGTGTGCTGGGCATTCCCACCGGGGTGCAGGACTATCGCCCCGCCATGTACGGAGGGATCTCCGCGGTCGAGTTGGGCCCGCTCGAAGTCAAGTATGCCCCGCTGGAAGTCGATGCTGATGAATTGCAGTGCCGGATGGTTCTCGCGTACACCGGAGACTCAAGGTCATCGGGTATCAACAATTGGGACATCACTCGGCGACACATCGATGGGGATGTATCGCTCAGGACCAAATTCGATCACCTTCGAGATATCGCCGCTGCCATCCGAGACGCGCTCACCAGACGGGATTGGCCGGAACTAGCTCAACAGATGAATAGAGAGTGGCAAGTGCGGCAGACCCTAGGTTCAGGGGTATCTACGCCAGCGATTGAAGCGCTCCTCGCCCAGGCTACAGCGGCGGGTGCTATTGCCGGGAAGGTCTGTGGTGCTGGTGGTGGCGGCTGCGTATTGTTTATGGTCGATCCCTTGAGGCGCACAGAGGTATGCGACGCCCTCACCTCGGCAGGGACAAAATTGCTCGACTGCCAAGTCGATGACGACGGCGTGCTCGTAGAGGAACGAACCGCGTAGGCTCCAAGCCATAGACACCTACCGGAGCCCTCTTTGGGTAGATGAGTGAACGCCAGACACTATCACCCACAACCACGACGTCGCCGTGCCCTTGGCGAATACACCTCGGTTGGAAAACTGCCGAGACCAAGGCAAACAGCGTTCCGGCCATAGGCAAGGTCGTCTACCTCGACAGCGAGATTCAGGTAGCCACCTTGACGGTGAACTTGCGACAATCAACGAGTGTCGGACGGGGAAGGAGTATTTTCGACGATGCTCCCTCTCCAAACATCGGCACAAAATTGGACGTTATTCACGCTCGACAGTTGTAACAGGTTTCCCATGCCGACCTCCGCACAGATACGAGCGCGCATTAAGCAGATCTATCACAGCGCGACCCGGACCACCGTAGAGGAGGATCTCCGTCAAGCCATCACGCTGCTCAAAAAGCTAGAAGGCGAGTCCGAGCGGGCCCGCGTCGCGGTGTACATGGACGGCCTCTCTCAAATGCGTTCGGAATGGATATTGGCCCGCCGGCAAGCAACTAGAAAAAAAGCTGAAAACACGAGAAAAACAAAGCGCGCCACACGAAAGCGCTAGTGCACCCTCAAATCAGGCGAGAGCCTAGAAGCGAGCGCGAACCCGACGGCATCCGCCGCAACCAAACTCTCCGGTCACGGAGCAATGTAGCTACGATAATTGTCAGGGGTGATTCGTGCGGTAACGACCTCGCCAGCCCCACCCAGACTACGGCCATTCCGCGTATTGAGAACGAACCCGAAAGTGCCGGCGTCCCCAATGTTTAAGACTATTTCGTTCTCAGCCTCGTACGGCTCCTGTTCCCCACGCCGCATCACTCGAGAAAACACTAGATCGCCATCGATCGTTAGCGACACCCAGCAATCGCCCGTCGGCTGCAGTACGAGGCTCAGCGGTCTCTCAGCGACCGGAGTGTCGATTACGGGAGGGCCGACCGGAACAGGTCGAGGACGAACGGTTGGCGCCGGAGCCGATGTTAGTTCCAGCGTAGCCGGGTCTCCTCCTGAAGGAGCCACAGGCGGAGTCTCCAGAGTCCGCGCGTCCCGCATGCCGACGAACAACAGCAGCGCAGCCAACGGAGCTCCGACCAGCGCCAACTTGAGTACGGTCCCGGCCATCCGCTGTTGGCTCCGGTAAAGATCGTGCTTCCCAGTTCGATCCAATACCTGTTCCGAACCACTCGCGGAAAACTCAGGTGCTCTGTCCACAAAATCGCGCGTCATGCTCTCCGGGTCGAGGCCTACCTCGGCCGCGTAAGCACGGACAAAAGCCCGCGTGAAGATGCCACCAGGAAGTCGCTCGGTATCGTTCTCTTCAAGCGCTTCCAACGCACCGACAGAAATCTTCGTCGCGTCAGCCAACTCCCGTAGTGTCATCCGCCGCTCCTCACGGGCAGCGCGCAGTCGGGCACCAACGCCGTCTACGGGAGTCAACTTCGAATCACTAACGCTCGTCATAACTCCTCACATACGCTCGCCGGACCGAGCCGACCACTTGGTCGATCGCATCGGGATCGCCAGGAGATTCGCCCTCGACAAACAGGCCAATGGCCGCGACCCCAGCCGCACCGGCGCAGAACACCTCAAAAGAGTTATCGACCGTTATACCTCCAACCGCCAGAACCGGCAGGCTCACCGTCCGCGCCGTCTCCTCCAGTACATCCGTGCCACAAGCCTCAGCCTCTGGCTTCGACCTTGAGGAATACACCGTGCCAAACTGGAGATAGTCCACCTCACCTTCCTCGTCTACCCGAACAGCGTCTTCTATGGCGTGCACAGAACGTCCTAGCAAGAAGCCTTCGGGCACATGGGGACGAATCAAGGGAGACGACACCGAACGCTCTTTCAGATGCACGCCATCCGCACCAGTAGCCAGCGCTATGTCGAGACGGTCGTTGACTAGGACGGCGGTGCTCGATCCTCGAGCCAAATCCACACAACTGGCCACCAGTCGAAAAAGCTCGAGATCTGAAAGATCCGGTTCGCGGA